>DAOURD010000135.1:0-5072 GCA_030625295.1 Desulfobacterales bacterium
GCGGATTTTCGTCCTGGATTCGGAATCTCTCTCAGGGGGTCTCAACGTGGTCGACAAGTCCAGACCTGAAGCCATTGAGGTTCTTCCTGGTCTGATTCTACCCAAGATCATGGATAGAATCAGGGCAAGGACCTCTGTACCAGTCATAGCTGGGGGCTTGATCACTAAGCCGCAAGAGATCGAAGAGATTCTTTCTTCAGGTGCTATCGGAATATCCACTACGAACGCAAAACTCTTTAGCCATACCATAAGAGGGCGAGGCAAACAGCAGCGGCGATAACAGGATTGTATATTGATTATATATTGATATTGACAAAGGTGTAATGTTTATCTATTCTTCGATAGGCTGAATTGAGCAGCTTTAAACTAGAAAGTATAAAGAAAAAAGGAGGTGATGTAAGCAAAATTTTGACGGCAGGGTATCGGGTTGTAAACTAACCGAGGGACATTTAACGGGAGGAGGTGATTGAGAAGAGGGAAATTTTTATTCACCCAAATGTGTCACTGTAACGAGAAAGGAGTTTAAAATGAGAAAGAGAATATTGACCACAACAATCTTCACTGTCATTTCGATGGCGCTGATGCTGACAACCTTTGCGGCGCAGGCGCAAGCCAAAGACAAAGTCGGCTGGGTCGGTCCCATTTACAAGGAGTTATCCGACAGCCTGAAAAAGGGCTTCAAGGATTACTATAAGAGGACCTATGGTAAAGAGGTGGACATCACGTTCGTGCGGCCGGGCGGATGGCCGGTCGTCGTGGACAAAGTGAGAATGTGGGACGGCAAACCTGATGCCGACATCTTCCTGGGCGCAGGCGCTCCAGCGCATGAACTATTAATGAAAGACGGATTCCTCGTTCCCTACAGGCCAAAGGATTGGGATAAGGTTCCCGCCAAATGGGGCGGCATGAAGGTAAAAGATAAAGATTATTATTGGACCTGCTTCGCGCCCTGGATCGTCACCAATCTGTACAACGAGAAGGTTTTGAAAAAGCTAAGGCTGCCGCCGCCAAAAACGTGGAACGATCTGCTCAACCCCATCTACAGGGGTAACATCGTGCATACGCTGCCATACGCCTCTGGCACAATGCATGAAACCGTAGAAATCCTGATTCAGGCATTTGGAGAAAAGGAAGCTTGGAAATATCTTAGATTATTGGCGGCGCAGTTAGCCCGCTTCTCCACCGGCAGCACAGATACGACCCACTTAGTGAGCCGCGGCGAAATTCCCATCGGGGTCGCGCAGCCGCAAATGAACGCAATGTCTGCGCGCAAAGATGGCTATCCCGTGCGTGATTTGCTCCCGGAAAAAACGATCCTGGTTCCAGAGGCAGTGGCTTTGCTGAAAGGCGCGCCCAACGAAGCCACCGGGAAGATCTTTCTGGACTGGCTATTCAGCATAGACGGACAAAAATACGTGCTGGAGGGCAGGTACTTCACAGCCAGGACGGACATTAAATTCTCCGTGTGGGAAAAAGAAGGTATCACCATGGCTAAGCACGCCACAAAGGCGCTGGGCGTTGATTCGTTTTGGGACCTGAAAGTCGACTTCATCGAGTACGACCTGGATCTGGCCGCAAAGAGATGGGACGAAGTCAACAAGAAATACGAGTACGAGATCTACAGAAAGTGGGGCAAGTTGAAAAGCAGCCTGTTCCTGATAGAGGAAGTTGAGGAAGAAATTAAAGCGGCGAAAGCCAAGAAGGTAGACGTGACGAGGGCTGAGGCGAAAATAAAAGAAGCCAGAAGGCTCTTTGAGATAGATGGGGCGTATGCGGAAGCCCGCTTGGCTGCATTGGATGCACGCGGTCTGCCCGCTGCAGCGGCTCCACCAATTTGGCTCTACTTAGTAGTAGTAATAGCCGTCTTGATTTCAGTGGCCGCAGTGGTAATCGCGCTGCGACGAAGACGCGCTTAGCGGATTATTCCAACTCAACAGCATACCCTCTGGGTTTGATGTACGGGCGAGCCACCGCTCGCTCGTACATCAAACCCAGGAGATAGTAAAGTAAAGGATGTGATATGTCTCGCGGCAATGTTTTTTTGTCAGTGCTCCTGTGGCTGGTCATTGCCTTCCTCGTGCTTTATCCGCTGTCATTTCTGATGCTGGAAAGCTTTAAAATCGCTGGAACCGACAACTGGGGCATAAAAAATTATCTGGAATTTTTCCAAGACGAGTATTATCTTAAAATCTTTGGAAATACCTTGCTCCTGAGCGCGCTGGTGCTTCTGACGACCACCGTTTTCGGGATTCCCCTGGCGTACATTCTGGCGAGATACAGAACGTGGGGGAAGACAGTTTTCACAGCCCTAATCCTTTTGCCGATTGTTTTGCCCGCGTACGCCGGCGTATTTGCATTCATCATCTTTTTCGGCAAGTATGGTACTGTGAATCTGCTCCTTCTGGAAACGGGGTTGATCAAGACATCCATAAATTTCATCTACGGGCTACACGGGCTGGTATTCATTCAATCCCTGCACATGCTCCCTTTTATCGTCCTTAGTCTTTCCGCAGGTTTCACCAACATAGACCCCTGCTTTGAAGAAGCCGCCGAAGTCGAGGGAGCGAGTGGCTTTCGGAGATTCCTCACAGTTACTTTGCCTCTCTGCACCCCAACTTATCTGGCGGGCGCGGTCATCGTATTCCTGTGGCCCTTTACAGACTGGCTCACGCCAATGATTTTAGGGCAGGTGGACTTTCTCCCCTCGACTGCATACATCAACATCGCCTATCACTTTACCGATATGCACCGCAAGTACATGGGGATTGTGGCGGTGGTCGTTTCTTCCATCGTTTGCATTGGTCTCTTTTTGCTCGCCAGGTGGTGGGTCGAGAGGAAAAAGTATACTGGCCTCTCGAAAGGGACAACGTTGGAAGGGAGAGTGATCGAGCCAGGCGCGTTGGTGAAATTGGGCGCGTATTTGTACATGTTTTTTATCAGCGGCCTAGTCCTGATAATTCCGATCGTGCTGGGGTTAGCCGCTTTTTCCAGAAGATGGGTCCTTGAGCCATTTCCAACATATTGGACCTTAGAGAATTTCAGGGTAATCCTTCTGGAAACCCCGCTCCTGATACAAAACTCCTTCCTCTTCAGCGGGATAGCCCTGCTTTTCGGGATCGCCTTCGGGCTTCCGGCTGCCTATCTCATCGTCCGCACCCGTGTCCCGGGGAAAGATGCGCTCGACTTTGTGATCACACTGATGCTGGCTTTCCCAGGTATCGCGGTCGGCGTGGGTTATCTCCTGGCGTTTTGGAAAGACATACCCTTAGCCCAGTATTGGATCATCATGCCGCTGGCCCTGTTTGCACGGCGGCTCCCGTACTTTTTGCGGATGGCTCATTCCGCCTACTTGCAGTTGGATATTTCTCTCGAGGAGGCCTCCGAGGTATCGGGCGCGGGGAAGATCAGAACTTTTCTGAATATATCTTTGCCTTTGCTGGTCAAGGGAGTGCTCATCGGCGTGGTGATGTTTTTCATCATGGCGTTCCAGGAGATCTCTACTGCGATATTCCTTTATCGAGGAGGATGGGAAACCTTGCCTGTGGGAATCTATTTGAACTGGCACCGCGCCATGGAGTTCGGAATCGCCGCTGCCATGGCTTTTCTGATGATTGTGATAACCTTTATCCTTCTGTTGATAATATCAAGAATTGGCGGAGGTATCCTCAAAGCAGCCTGGGGTCCCGGTGGCACGTAAAAAACCGGGCATGTAGTAACCGTTCAAGGGTTCAGAGGTTCAAGGTTCTACACTGAAGGAGACAAATTAATGGCATTTATAGAGATCAAAAACCTGTTCAAGCGCTTTAAGAAAGTAGTGGCAGTTAATCACATACAGCTTGAAGTGAAGAAGGGAGAAATGTTAACGCTTCTTGGCCCCAGCGGATGCGGCAAAACAACCACCTTGCGCTGCATCGCCGGATTGGAGAGACCAGAGGAGGGGGACATCGTTATTGATGGCAAGCCGATGCTTTCTGAAGGATTTGTCCACCCGTCAAAAAGGGGTATCGGCATGGTGTTCCAAAACTATGCCGTATGGCCGCACATGAAGGTATTCAATAATATCGTTTACGGCTTGAAAATTCAGAAGATACCCAGGCGGACTATCCAAGAAAAGGCGCGACAGGTATTGGAATTAACGGGTTTGAATGGCTTGGAGGAGAGATACCCATCCCAATTGAGCGGCGGACAGCAGCAAAGGGTGGCTCTTGCGCGGGCTCTTGTGAGTAATCCTAAAGTGTTGCTGTTGGACGAACCACTGAGCAACCTGGATGCCAAGCTCAGAGAAGAATTGAGATTTGAAATCAAGGACCTGGTAAGACGTATGGGCATCACATCAGTCTACGTCACCCACGACCAGGCGGAGGCGATGGTTATCTCTGATCGAATCGCCATCATGGACTTGGGGAACGTGGTGCAAATCGGCACTGCGCAGGAGATATATGAAAAGCCCGCCAATAGATTTGTCGCCGATTTTATAGGCACCATGAACTTTATGTCCGGGGAGGTCGTCCAGGTCCTCCAGGACACAGATGCGGTTTACGTGCGAACCGAATTCAGCGAGAAGATGCTGTGTAAGACGCCTGACATCACGGCAACAACACCAGGAAAAAAAGTGTATGCATCTATACGTCCTGAGGATGTGGAAGTATTTACGGAACCAACTCAAGCCAGGGAGAACCTGTTCAAGGGTACCATTGCCCATAAGGCGTACTTGGGTAACTTTCTGTACTTTTTCGTAAACATAGATGGCACTATGATCAGGGTGCAGGTTACGCATCACGTGCCGAAAGAAGAAGGACAAGAACTCTACCTGTTTCTAAATCCGCAAAAATGTATGATCTTATTCTGACTAAAAATCCTGTAGTCTTGATCTTTGTGGAAGAATTCCTGCCCCCCGTTTCCAGGGTTGAGGATATGGTAAGTAAAACCGTCAACTAGACCTCGTGCCACCTGTGGCATTGTTCAACCTTTCAACCAAAAAGCAGCCTGTCCCCTTTTTCGAAGTATGGTTTCAACGATTTGGGCGAAGCCCTCCCCTCCCTTGTGGGATGCGACAAAGGATGGCAGAAACT
>DAOURD010000262.1:0-3670 GCA_030625295.1 Desulfobacterales bacterium
ATGAATTCATTGATAATCTTTATAGTCAACTGATGAACGCAGAGGTCGAGCTTTCTCATCTCATGAAAGTCTATAAATCCAAACACAATAAGATTATTCAGGCCAGGACGAGAATAGATGGTATCAGCAAGAAACTACGTCAGGAGATGAGAAAAGAACTGGATAATCTAAAGGCCGAGCGGACGGTTCTTTTGTCCAAAGAAAAGGTTCTTCAGAAGACCATGGCCGATTTTAAAAATGAGGCCATGGAGATCAACAGAAAGGAGCTCAACTTTAACATTCTGAAGAGAAACGTGGAAATGAACCAGAATCTGTATGATACCCTCCTATCCAGGCTAAAGCAGGCCGATATTACAGGAAATATCGATGTTTCGAACATACGGATTGTAGCAAAGGCGGTATCGCCGATGTTCCCGGTAAGGCCAAATAAAAAACTAAATCTTATATTGAGTGTTATTTTCGGATTGATGATCGGAATCGGCTGCAGCTTTTTGTGGGAATATCTTGACAGGTCCCTGCACACGGAAGAGGATGTCCGGAGATATCTCGATCTGCCGGTCCTCTCTGTGATTCCATTGGCAGATGAGGTAAAGAAGTGAAAGCAAAAAAGAAAACCCGCAAACCCAAAACTGAAGCTTCTACAGAACTGTTCTTAGAGTACTACCCCATAAACTCGAGTTTTGCTGAGAGTTACCGGACCTTGCGGACCAGTATTCACTTTTCATTTATGGAAAAGGAATTGAGATCGCTTCTGATCACCAGCGCAGGCCAAAACGAGGGCAAAACCACCACTGTGGCCAACCTGTCATATACCATGGCACAGGCCGGAAAGTCAGTCCTGATGATTGATGCCGATTTACGGAAACCGGCGCTCAGCCGTATGATCCCTACTCAAGGTTCTACAGGCCTCAGTGGATTACTGTCTGACACCTTTGGCGCCGACGTGCGGTCCGGCTCCCTTGCGGAACTTGGGGTAAGTGATCTTTTTTGGCTGCTCTCATTCCAAAAAAAAACCGGCGTTTTGCATCTCACCGACGGAAAAGAAAAGATAAGTGTCTATTGTCTGCGAGGGGAACTGGTGGACGTCAACTGGGTAACAAGACCGGATGAAAAAAAGATGGCCACACTGTTGATAAAAAACAAGCTGCTTACCAGGGAACAGGCCGAACAGGCCTTTATCCGGAAAAAGAATACAGGCCAGAAACTCGGTTTCATACTGATCAATATGGGCCTTGTAAAAAAGGATGACCTGACAGGCTTTATTACTCTCCACATAATTGAGGGCTTGCGAACTGCCCTGCAGCTTGAGGCTGGAAGGTTTTCCTTTGAAAAACTTCCTGAATCGCGCTTTGAACGGCCTTCCTTTGACCCTGCCGATTTGCCTCGGCTGTACAGACAGGCGGTCATTGGGGAAGAGGAGCTCCCCTATTTACAGAAAAAGATCAATTCAACCATTGTCAAGACCAATGTAAAAAACCTCTTCCTCCTGCCAAGCGGCCCTCTACCTCCTAAGCCGGCCGAACTCCTTGGCTCTAATCGGATGTCTTTCTTGATAGCCTACCTGAATAGGCGATTCGATATCCTGGTGATGGACACGCCTCCCATTCTGCCGGCAAGCGACGCCCTCCTCCTGGCGCGTCAAGCAGATGGGATGGTATTGATTGTCAAGGCAGGTCAGACCAACCGTGAAATGATCAAAAAGGCCGTTGAGCAGATTAGGACCGCCCAGGCCAACCTGATTGGAGTAGTCCTGAATCAGGTGGATGTCAAGAAAGAGGGTTATTATAAATACTACCACAAATATTACTCAAAATACTATGGAGAAAGCGCGTAGAGCATAGAGCAGGGAGTATAGAGCATAGAGTAAGAAAGCCAGGAAAAAATAATGGTGAAATTTCGATCAAGATTCTTTATCTCCGCCCTGATTCTCCTGCTTTTTGTAATAGCCTCTTACCCCTTGTGCATGCGTCTCATTTCCCAGATCTACTATCAAAAGGCCGCAAATCAGATCCGGGATGGGTCTTGTGAGCCGGCCGTTAACCATCTTGAAACCGCAATCCGTTATCAGGCCAATGATCCGCTGATCTGGAAAGAACTGGGTCAAGCATACCATAATCTGGGTGTGTTAAAGCCTATCAAAGAGGCCTTTGGCTTTGCAGCAAAGGCAAAACATGCCTATCTCAAGGCGGTCCGCTCCAACCCCCTCGATGCGGAAGCCACTTATGGCCTGGCAAGGGAAGAGGCCCGCCTGGAGCAGATATATCCCTATCTCCATCATCAAAATAACAATCCTTATCATGCCCTACCCTACTTTGAAAAGGCCATCCGCCTGAGGCCCAACAGTATCCTGTGCCACTATGCCCTGGCCCGTTATCTGCACCAACAAAAGAAAACAGAATCGCTCCTGCGGATCGTCAGCAACCTGGCCCGGATTTACCCGCCCATCTATGGTCATCTTAAAAACGAGGCATTCTGGTCTTCCCCTGTCCGAGAGGCGTTTAAGAAAGGGCTGCACCAGGCCATTGATGAGGAAATTGCTTCCCAAAATGCCCACACGGCCATGTCTTCTCTTATGGCAGGAGAAAAAAATTGGGCAAGCGCCATATCCCATTATCAAAAGGCACTATCCCTTCAGACAATTGACAAAGATTCTGGAAAATATCTCCATTTAGGACGTCTTTATGTGAAAAACGGACAACTTGAAGAGGCTGAAGAAAGTTTTTTCAAGGCTCTATCCATGAGCAGGACTAAGGAGAGGCATCTGGAAAACCTTTACCGGGTTTATGAGAGAGAGGGCTGTTTTGAAGAACTCTATCGATTTTATCATCGGGTCAGCAGAAGTTTTGCGCTTTCCGCCAAAATGGATATTTTACTTGCCCGGTCCCTCATCGATCTGAAACGTTATCATCAGGCCCAGCGGATTTTAAAGGATCTGAACCAGGAAAGGCCTACAGCAGAGGCCTACTACTGGTTGGCCAGAATAGCAGAGAAAGAAAAAGATTGGGACAGTATGGAGCTGGCCATTCAAAAGGCCACAGTGCTTGATCCAAAAAACAGCCGTTATCACCTGATATTCTCTAAGGTGCTCAAACGGCTAAAGAAGCTGGAGAGGGCCGAAAAGGAAGCAGGACTTGCCTTAGACCATTCGGTGGAACCATCGCACTGGCTTTTTGACCACAGGGCCTGGATACGGTGGAGCAGAAAAGACTACCAGGGCGCTGTCAAGGACTGGAAATCAGCCATTGCCGTGAAACCGAAAAAAGCCTCCTTTTATGCCCGGGCAGCCCAGGCCTATTGCAAGCTGGGAGAATGGTCCAATGCCCTGGACCATTATCAAAAGGCCATGGATCTCGATCCGAAAAATGAAAACTATCGAAAAAGATATAATGCCTTACGAGCAGAGCATCCTGATCCTACAAATCCTGCCTAACTATTCGTATTGACGTAATATTGACATAAACATTGATATCATTATATAATTATATATAATTCATTCACATGAATAAGAGGCCATCTCGCTTATTCAGATAAAATTACAATAATTATAATTGGTTAACTCGCATTGTCCCATGTAATTGAAGGAGCGGAGCTGTGCTTGCGCAGAGAGCAGAGCGCAAAGAGCTTAGGGCAGAGGGCAGAGGATAGAGAGCAAAGGGTATGGCAAAAAGAA
>DAOURD010000342.1:0-2951 GCA_030625295.1 Desulfobacterales bacterium
CCCAGACCCTGGATTACTGCCTGGTAGTTCATGATAAGGCGTCGCGCCCCTGGCCCAGACCGGGTTTGCTTTGCATCAGCATTTTCGATTCGCTGTCGCACCAGGGCGGGCAGGGCGGGCACTCGACCAGTTGCGGAACGAAGTGGAGCTAAGTTCTAAATTATAGAAAAAAGCCTATCTTGTCAATCCCTTTTCGCCTTCTTGTTATCTATGAGCGCCTGCACTGGCTTCATACCGAAGGCATCGTTTTTTTCGATCGCCTTAAGAACTGATCCCCCGCCTGTAAAAAAATAATAGAGGGCGTCATCCAATACCGCAAGATAGAGACCAGGGCAAAGGCTCTTGAACTCCTGCAGGGTGTCACCACCGCCGTAAAACTTCCAGGCAGTATGGTTCTTGTCGATGGTTCGGTCAAGGGCCTCTGAGCCCTCAGTAAAATGGGGTGTATAACCCATAACCGCATTGACAAAGATGGTTTTGGCCGAACTGATTACATCGGCTACCTCCTTGTCCGAAAAGGATCTCTGATCAATGTCAAGGATATAACCATACGATTTGCCAGGTACGAGATCCTGGATCTCCACGGTCCTATATTGTCCTTCAATCTTTTCGCCCAGGGTGTCCGCCTCCACAACGTAGGGAAGCTCCACAATCTTTTTCATCTCCTTGTCAAGGGAGACAAGCTTTTTGGCTGCATCAATGTCTTCTTCCGAGACCCCGGCGATCCGAATGTTATACTTGGCACACAGGTAGGTATTGAAAATGACGCCACCCAGAAAAAGATGATCCACCTTTTTGTAAATCTCATTGAGTGGGCCTATCTTGGTATCATATTTCGCACCGGCCACAACTGCCACAAAAGGACGTTCGGGATTTAGAACCTGGTCCAGATGCTGGATCTCTTCCTGCATAAGGAAGCCCGCATATGATGGCAAGTATGTCGAAATGTCATAAGTGGACGTATTCGGCTGCCATGAGCCAAAGGCATCGTTTATAAAGACGTCTCCGAGGCCGGCTAACTGACGGGCAAAAGACTCCCTGAGTTCCCCTGTCGTCTCTTCTCCCTCAAACCATCGCGTGTTGGGCAGATAAATGCCGCCGATTTTGTGCTGCCTGAGGTCCTTGATGGCCAGATTGATAGACGTATCAATCCCCACAATGCCGCGTTTTTCTTCAACCCGAAAGGTGGGCACATGGATCTTGGTGTGAAGCTTACGTTCAAGATAAGCGGCGACTGGCTCTATGGAAGTGGAGGGATCACAGGTAATTTTCCCGGTCTTTTTGTCCCGAGGCCTTCCCACGTGGGTCATGAGTATGATCCGTCCGCCCCTCTCAACAATGTTATACAGTGTGCCGGTAGTACGGTCGATGCGGTAAGGGTCGCGGATAATACCGTCTTTCACCACATTGTGATCCACACGAACCAGCACGACCTTGCCAGCCAGGTCTGCATCCTGAATCAAAGGGAGTCGATCTTCATCCGGCTTTTTTTTCATCTTTCGTCCTCTCATAGGCGCTTAGTGGCGCAACATCGACAAAATGTTGTCGATGTTTGTAACATATTGTTTATATAAATAATAATGATTAAATCCGAAATACGAATATCGTACTGTTCTCAAGGCGTCAGCCGCAAATACGAAACAATATCGAATGACAAAAATTCAAATGACCGAAACATATCAGTATACAAACTGAAGTGTATCTCCTCAATAACTTGCCGTAAATGCTCCGGTACACAAATTTTCTGGATTCCCGACTTCGCGGGAATGAACGCAAATAAGATACCACGCCCTCGCGTGGTCATTCCCGCGAAGGCGGGAATCCAGGAGTCAATGCCCAGACTTATCGAGATATTACGCTGAAGGTAAGCTGCCTAAACTTAATTGTTTTGAAGATTTGGAAATTCGGATTTTGGATTTGTTTAGGATTTCGGATTTCGTGGTTAGCGCAAGGTTGCGCCTGACGGCTTGAAAACATTACACTTCGTGTCGTATTTCCGGTTTATTCGGGTTAGATATTTTCTTCTTTAAATTATGTGTCGGCTATTTTTGTACCCTGTCTGCGTCCAAAGATCAGGTAAACAAGGCCTCCAAGGCACGGGACAAAAACGATAAACGCCCCCCATAGGGCCTTCTTTTTTAAGGTGCCAAAATCCCGATGGGCCACGTCCACGATCGCCCAGAACGTGGGAACCAAGGGAAGCAAAAATATCAGAACCATTAGGCCATGACTCATGTCAACTCCCGGCTGGTCTGGCTTTCATCTTGGACGGAGGTCTCGCAGGCGTTCAGCCACTTTAAGGATTGTTTCTGCATAATATCGACTGTGATTATAATTAAGGAGGGTGCGAAACGCCTCATGGCGCTTCAGCCCCGGCCGCCATCCGTGCTGCTTAAGGTAGTTGGCAATGCTCTCAATAGCATCTTCATGGTCATACAGGTTGATCCGGCCGTCTCGGTTGCCGTCCTGAGCAAACCGCAGTACACTTGAAGGCACAAACTGGGCAATCCCCAATGCGCCGGCATAAGAGCCATATACCGAGTAGGGGTCTACCTTTTGGGCCTTCACGTGTTGCAGAAAGGCCTTGAGTTCACCGTATGCCCAGGCCGATTTTCGGCGGGCCCATTGGTCAAATTGGCTCCTTGAACCCCGTGCCTTGTGTCTGACATAAGTGTGCCAAAGCATGTCCCGGCTATCCTTATCATCAAGAGCCGCCAGGGCAGACAGGGTATTGAGTACCAGGCGCTTCCCAATAAAGGTGCCCAGTCTTGACTCCACCAGGATTATGGCGGTAATGACCTCCTCCTCCACACCGTATACGCTTTGTGTCTGCTTGAAGGCCTTTTGATGTTGGCCAAGATAGTCAATCGCCTGGTCAATGGAAGACCGGGTCAAGAATTGATCGTAGTTCAAGGTGGCTTCACGATGAGAGAAATAGGCCGTAAGACCCT
>DAOURD010000134.1:0-5077 GCA_030625295.1 Desulfobacterales bacterium
GGTAGAGGTGATTTTGATAATCGGAATCTCATACTTACGAGCTACCCTGGCCATATTTTCCAGAATATCGGGAGTTAACATCCCCATAAGAGTTCTGGGCACTATAGCATAAGTTTTCTTGTCCCTCTGAATAAAAGCGCCTTTTGGTCTTTCCGGCATTTTTCTCCTTCTTGATGATGTTATTGATGTATGCTCATGAGACTAAAAGATTATGACAGAAATCAGAAGAAACGTAAAGAATATGTTCAGAAACAAATGCAAACGTGTTTTTATTGCTATGGAACCTGCAAGCCTTTTAGATGTAAAAACAAAGGAACTTAGGGACGAAAGGAACTTAGGGACGTCCATAAATAAGTAAATAAAGCAGGGTTAAAGAGGGGTTAGTTACTTAGTTATGGACGTCCCGCAAAGCTCACACAATGGACTCCCCATAGTTTCCTGAATTCACCCACCCTACGCTTCTCTATTGGCTGACAGTTTCCACTTTCGTCAGTCTTGCCCCAATCAAAGAAGCAATGACGACCAGGGTTGTGGAGATAAAAATCATCATAATTCCCAGTGCGGAGAGCTGTCCCCACAAACCATCTTCGGCAAAACGGAAGATCTGCACAGCCAAAACTTCCGTTCCCGGCCTGGAGAGCACAACCGAGAGTGTTAATTCCCGGACAAACATGGTGGCCATCAGTATCCATCCCGATACTACACCTGGAATCAGCAGTGGTATGATGATACGGCGCAGTGTATAGAGGATTCCGCCACCGCAGACCCTGGACGATTCTTCCAGATGACTGTGGATTTGAACGAATGCACTTGTGAGCGGTCGAATTCCGTAAGGAAGGTATGTAGCGATATACCCTATCAAAAGCGCCCAAATCGTGGCATACAGAGGCGTTTTGACAAAAAACCACATAAAGCCGACACCGACAACGATCCCGGGGAAGGAGAATGAAAGGAAGCTTAAAGATTCCAGAAAGCCTGATGCGCGGGTACGAATCTTAACGATAACGTAGGCAACAAAGACAGAAAGGGTCACACCCAGCGATGCTCCAACTATGCCCAGAAAAACGCTGTTTCTCAAGGAGAGCAAGGAGATGGGGTCGCTTATCACCTCCACCCAGTGCTTCCAGCTCATCATGGAGAAGGCCTTCGCGCTCGGCACCATAGTATAGGGAACAAGGGAAATATAAAGCAGGACCAGAACCGGCATGACGATCAAAACAAAGGAAAGGATGCCGACGATTCCGAAAAGGGGATATTTGGCGTTCTTAAGATCGACCACAGAAGGTTTATATCCCCTGCTTGAGATCGTCACATATTTCTCGCTTTCCGAGGTAAGATATCGATAAAGATAAATAAGTGTGATGGACGCGGCCAGGGCGCTCATGCCCACCGCTGCCGCCATGCCATAGTCCGCGGCAAAACCGGTTGCGATGATCCGGTAGATATGAGTTGACAGCACATATATCCGTCCCGGCATGCCGATGACGGAGGGAACGGCGAAGGATGCCAGGCTCCGGACGATGACCAGTATGAAAGAGGCCAGGATAGCGGGCCTGAGAACCGGCAGTGTCACCTTGGTCAGCGTTCGCAGGTTTGATGCTCCGCAGACCTTGGAAGATTCTTCAAAGGAAACGTCGAAGGAAGCCATGGCGGGGGCGAGGATCAGATAGGCAATTGGCAGATCCAGCAACCCCTCCACCAGGATCATTCCCTGAAGCGTGTAGATGTTGAATGGAGAACCCTCCAGGGAGAATATTTTTTGCAAAAACAGGTTGATCATACCATTGGAGGGGTTCAGGAGAAGAACCCAGCTGACGGAGAAAAGGATGTGTGGGATCATCATCGGGATGATGGAGAGGATCCGGAACAGGGATTTGAACGGGATATTGGTCCGAGTATTCAGATAGGCCAGGAACAGGGCCAACCCGGTAGCGACAAAGGCGGACCCGATGGTGAATATGGCCGTATTGACAATGATGCCGGCAAAAGCGGGATCGGTATAGGCTTGCGTGTACTTATCCAGGGTGAAGCTGCCGAAGGCTCCGAGACCCTCAGAAAAGCTCCCGAAAATAAGCATGACGACAGGGCATACAGTCAGAAAACAGACAATTATAATCAGGCTTGGCGTCAGTGCTGCTCTTGGATTAAGCGTCCTGTTCATTTCGATAGCACAAAACAATGATCCGGGTCTAAGAAAAGGGTGATCTCTTCCCCTGCCCTGATGGTGAGGGTTGGTTCGATCCTAATGAACAGGTGAGTATCTGCGATGATGATCTCACCCTCGTAGACCTCTCCGACGAAGACCAGGGAGTCCACCCTCCCCCGAAAGATGTTGCGGCTCTCCCGGGTATCTTTTTCCATCACCTTGATAAACTCGGGACGAATACACACCGATACCGTATTTCCAGGTGATGTATCAGGGCTTCTGGGGCAGGTTATGGCGCCGATGCTGGAATCGATAATTGCGTAAGAATCCTCAACAACCCTTACCTTGCCTTCGATCAGGTTGGCCCGACCGATGAAATCCGCCACGAATCGATGATCGGAGTTGAAATAGATTTTTTTTGGGGTTCCTATTTCCATGATGTGACCGTCCTTCATCACCGCGATGGAGTCCGACAGCGCCAGAGCTTCGACCCGGTCGTGGGTTACATAGACGGCAGTAATCTTCAGCTCGGTCAGAAAGTCCCTCAATTCTTTTCGCGTTTCTTCTCTCAGTTTGGCGTCCAGATTGCTCAGAGGTTCGTCGAACAGGATCACCTTGGGCTCGGCAACCAGAGCCCGGGCCAAGGCGACGCGCTGTTGCTGGCCGCCGCTCAATTTTGTCGCCGGACGGTTCTCGAAACCTTCAAGCTGCACAAATCTCAAAGTCTTTTTGACTTTCCTTGTAATATCCTCTTTGGATTCCTTGCGGGTTTGAAGAGGGTAGGCTACGTTATCGAACACGTTCATATGGGGCCAGATTGCATAGGTTTGAAACACCATGTTCAGCCCCCGTTTCTCCGGAGGGACAAAGATGCCCTTTTCCTTTGACCAGACTGTTTCTTCCCCGATCGCTATCTCTCCCGAGTCCGGTGTCTCCAATCCAACAATGCACCTGAGCAGAGTGGTCTTTCCGCATCCACTCGGGCCTAAAAGAGTGAAGATTTGATTGGCCGGAATAGTCAGATCAACGTCCGCCAGGGCTCTGATCCTCTTACCTTCCGAGAAATAATCCTTATTTAAGCCTTTAATGCTAATACCCATAGATAAGTACCGAAAAGGTCCTGAGACCGGAAACACCAGGTCTCAGGACCGTGAGGCAGTTGGAATAAATGAGAGGGAAACACCCTTACGGCATAGCGAAGATCTTCTTGAATTCGCCTCCCCAATAACGGATCTCCTTATCCGACAGCGATCGAATGGGCAGAACTTTTGCCTTGTCCATACCGTCGATTGGGGGGTAGACACCCGGACAGAGGACGTACTCACCCACCTTATCGGCCAGCATCTGCATGGCATCTCTGGACAGCCAGTAATCCACGAACAGCTTGGCAGCATTGGGGTGCTTGGCGGTGGAGGCGACGGATATCCCGCGGGGAGTTCCCAGCAGAGGCTGGTCAACTCTTGCCCAATCCAGAGGAGCAGGCGCCTTGGTGATGATATATTTCGGCATAGAGATGGCGATCAGCTTCTCGCCGCTCTCCACCGGCGCCGGGGTGGGTCCGAAAGATTTGACAAACATAGGCTTATTGGCAGCGAGGCCTTTGACGAATTTCATCCAGGTTTTTTCCGACGTGAAAACATTTTCCTTCAGTCCGATGAGCCAGGATATGGTGGTTGCATGGCTGGAGGGATTGGCCATAACAATCTTTCCCTTCCATTTGGGGTCTGTCAGGTCTTCGTACCGTCTGGGAACATCTTTCGGCTTGACAAGCTCCTTGTTATAAATCAGAGCGACATATTCAATACCGAAGATCTGAATCTTATCGTCCCTTTTTGTCCATTCGGGATAGATGGCGGCCGCGGGTGATTTGTATGCGGCCAGAACTCCCTTATCCTTCAGGAGTTCCATGATCGGCAGGGGCGACTGAAGTACGTCGGCAATAAGCTTTCCGGCCTGATACTCAGTCAGGACGGTCGCGAGAAATTTCGAGGTGGAGATCCTCGTATACTCTCCCTTGACGCCCTTATTCTTGGTAAACTCCTGCATGATGGGCCGGATGGCCGTAATGTTGGCGTAAAACGATACTTTTCCCTCTGCTTTTGCTTTTTCAACCAGGGCCTGGTCTGCTGAGTACGCATAGGGGGCCATAAAAACAATCAACATTAAAATTATGATCTTCTTCATATTACACCTCCTTGTAGTTGTATGTTGCATATATACTGTTATGTATCTTAGCCACATAAGGAGACCTTTGCAAAACGCCCCCTTTTGCCCGATTACTGCGTCAGGCTCAAATTTCAATCCTCGAAATATTCAATATATTCCTCCGGCTACACGAAGTGACACGTAGTGAAGCATCAGCGCTAACCGTCAGCGCTCAATTTTCGCCTTCCTTGTACTCGAACAAAATTGAACATTTTTCAAAGGTCTCATAAGCCGAACTATTGGGGTCGGGCCACAACATCTTGACAATTTCCAACTCTCTTTTTATATATCTTAAATATATGTTATGCAATATAAATGTTGTCGAGATATTCGGAATTGATAAATAAGAACTGTATTTAATGGGACGCCGATGGTTCGCTATATTCATCTGAATTCCGGGCTTGCAAAAAAACTGCGTGCTTTGACACGTTTTGGATGTTTGCCTGGCAACAGTATCTCTCCGGCATCTATTTTAAAGATTTTAGAGACAATTTCAGCGACCATGTCAAAGTCGTATCCCATGGCTTTAAGCCGGTACTTGCTTTCCATTTTTTCTGCAGCAAAACATGGGGGTCACGTCTTCACAGGCTGCTGCCCAAAAGCGATTTTGTGGTATTTCGCGATAATATCGTGGCATAGTGAAAACTTAACTTATTGATTTTGTTGAATGCAGGTCTTGACTGTATTGCTAATTTTCATCGAATTTGGATTTGAGCAACAGCCCGT
>DAOURD010000385.1:0-2583 GCA_030625295.1 Desulfobacterales bacterium
ATTAAGAAACATGGCAAATTAATCCTTCGCCCACCACCGCTCAATGGGATGCCTGGCGAATCATAATGGCACTTGGCGAGTAAGGACAGCTATGACGTCACTCGATACTACACCCCATGCAGAAAAAGTTCAGCTCGACGTTTTTAGATGTATGAGGCCCGAGAAGCGACTGCAGACGGCCATCGATCTTGCTCAGACTTCGAGGAAGCTTTTGTCGGAAGGTGTGCGAAGGCGCCATCCGGGATACAGCGAAGATCAGGTCAGGGCAGCGGTCATAAGGCTAATGATAGGAGAAGAGCTGTTTCTGGCCGCCTATCATCAAGTAAAGGACATTTTGCCGTGATCCCTGAGAAAGCCTTGCAAATTGTACTCGACCACCTGGAAGCATCCGGCATCACATACATGATTTCAGGATCATTTGCCAGCAATGTCCACGGCGTGCCTCGGGTGACTTACGACGCCGACGTGATTGTTGAAGCAGAACTTCTTACACTGCTTCGATTTGTGGGAGGACTTGGCAGCGATTTTTACGCTGATCCTGAGGCTGCGAAGACTGCCTTCGCCGGCAATCGAATGTTTAACATCATTCACATGCCTACTGGATTCAAAGTCGACCTGATTCTCCGAAAGGCCCGATCCTTCAGCGAGCAGGAGTTTCAGAGGCGGCAGCAGGTTGATCTCTTGGGTCGAACCTGCTGGTTTACAAGCCCGGAGGACATTATCCTTTTCATCTTCACAACTCTGAGCGCCCAGACGCCATGTCGTAATGCGCAACTCGGAGCTGGTTCAGTGACCATGGAAGTCGCTGGGCTTTGTGAGGTCATGGACTGGGTCATGGGGTTTGGTAGACATGCCGAGGCGCTGGAGCCTTCCCATCTCCGGCGGGCCGTGGCACAAGAGCTTGTGGCTACGGCGGGAAAATATGCTGAGCGTGGTGAGCCATCTACAAGGAACTTTGATCGGATGCCGGACACGTTTGAATTGTCAAG
Organism: Desulfobacterales bacterium; assembly: GCA_030625295.1. GTDB lineage: Bacteria > Desulfobacterota > Desulfobacteria > Desulfobacterales. The sequence continues at coordinate 990 of DAOURD010000385.1, forward strand.
ATGAAAGATTTGACCCCAAGTCTTTGAAGAAATAGGGCAACAGGCCGCGTAAATCGGGTAATTTCTGCTTGACATTACCCCATTATTACCCTATGTTACCCTATTCAGAAAGGGCCTCAAAGTGTATTCTCTGGATATTAAGTATTTGGAAAAGCTTAATTTTTCTGTGGAACAGATGTCTGTTCTGAAGAAGATCGGCGAATACCGGGGAAAACAGGTGCTTTTTTCCAGACAAACCCCGGAAATCCTTAAATCTCTCCAGCAAGTAGCCATTATCGAATCGAGCGAATCCTCAAACCGCTTAGAGGGAGTCACAGCCCCCCATGGCCGGATAAAGGCCCTGGTACTGAAATCTACAACTCCAAAGAACAGGGCTGAGCAGGAGATCGCTGGCTACCGGGATGCGCTTTCCCTAATACATGAATCTGCCGAGTACATGGATTTTTCCGTCAATATCATTCTTCAATGTCATTCCACGGTATATGGTTACATGCCCGATGACGGCGGCCGTTGGAAGATGGTAAATAATGAGATTATCGAAAAAAATCCTGACGGCTTCATCAAACGCATTCGGTTCAAGCCTGTGAGCGCAGTTCAAACTCCGCAAGCCATGGAGACACTCGTCACAAACTACAAAGAATCAATCAATCGGCACAACAAAGAGCCATTGGTTGTCATTCCGCTTACTATCCTTGACTTTCTGTGCGTTCACCCTTTCAGGGATGGAAACGGCAGGGTTGCAAGGCTGCTAACACTGCTTCTGCTCTACCATTTTGACTATCAGGTGGGCCGCTACATCAGTCTCGAACGGATTTTTGAAGAATCAAAAGAGACTTACTATGAAACCTTGGAAAAAAGTTCTCAAAGCTGGCACCAAGGAAAACACGACGCATATCCATGGATGAACTATTTCTGGGGTGTTCTCATTCGGGCATACCAGGAATTTGAGGACCGCGTAGGAACGGTTCGGGCCGGGAAAGGCTCCAAGACGGCGCAGGTCCGAATGGCTGTGAATAGAAGAATTGGCCCCTTTGCCATATCAGACATAGAATCTGATTGCCCATGGGTTAGCCGAGACATGATTCGCCTTGTACTGAGGCAACTTCGGGATGAAGGAGTGATTATTTCTCAGGGGAAAGGCCGGGGCGCCAAATGGGTTCGAAACGACTAGTACCTGGCAGCGTCTGCCAGATATAGGTCTGTGTATGTCTGTGTGAGTCTGCGGCAAAGAGAAGATTGGTTTTGATATCAAAGAACCCAGTGCAGCTTACGACAAGCGCATAAAGAAGAGCGGTAGCTGATCCCTGCCCCCTGATTGGGGTAAAGAGAAGAAGTTGGGGGCACTCCTTAGAGTGATGATTTTACCCCTGAAAATGGCGTTTTAAGGTCTCAAAACACCCATTTTTGGAATGTTTATCCTGGAATATCAATCGGATAGCTTGGCCCGACCCCAAAAGAAAACAGGTCGAGACCACCTATCGGAGACTGATTTCCCATAAGATGGATAAAGCTAAGAAAACTCATGGAATAAAAGGCTGGCCCAAATCGGAGCGTCCCCGGGAACTATTGTTGGAACAAGGCCCTGAATATGTGT
>DAOURD010000278.1:0-3571 GCA_030625295.1 Desulfobacterales bacterium
AGCAACGGCACCTATGTCAATGGCCGCCGCGTGACAGGCATTGCCCCCTGCCTGTGCCCTCCTTGTTGACAGTCGGCAGGACACGTCTCTCCGTTATACCTGTCACTGCCGGGTACGACAGCAGTTCTTTTTTGGAGAATATGTACGCCACTGACGGCACTGTGCTGATCCCCCCAGTCAGTTCTTCAAGGCGCGGACCGAGGCGCTTCTAGTGGTGGACATCATAGGTTCATCTCGCCTCCTAAAGCTGGGTGAGATCCACCTGGTTAAGGTGCTATGGACGTTGGGGCAGATGCTGGACCGTTCTTTGCGGCCCGAGGAGCAACCCTTCCTCAAGTGCACGGGAGACGGATTCTTTGCCTGCTTCGGCAGCCCCGAAGGGGCACTCAAGGCTGCGATGACGCTTTGTCCCGGCCTAAAGCGACACATCAGCACACCTGTCAGGATATCGATTGCCCTTCACTTTGGCTCGACCAGGTTAGCACTCGACGGGGAACGGACAGGCAGAAACGTCCATGCGGTATTTTCGATAGAGGACCTTCGTCACAAAGAGGAAAGATTAAGGAAGCAGGTGGAATCTGATCAAATCCTCGAACTGGTACTCATGACAGAGACCTTCTTGAGCCAGTTGCCTCCCCCGTACAGGGGAAAGGCTGTTCCCTTGGGATTGTTCGGCCTGAAAGGCCTGGAAGAGAAAGAGCGGATATTCTTGTGGGACCCACGGTAAATTCACCCCAGGCGTGACGTGAGGTTGTCCCAGAGGGCCAGGATTGCATCTCTGTATATCTGGATGTAGTCTGCGTGATTGAGGTACACCAGGGCCGTGAGAAGGAGCAGGGCAAGGAGCAGAAGGGTCCAGCCGTGGCGTTTCCTTGCCACCTTTCGGGGACGCGCGGCGGCTTTCCCCGGTGTTGCTGCCACGGCAGGCCGCCTTGGTTTTTTCTCATAGGCGGCCAGAAGCCCATCGATCTCCACGATCGCCTCGTCGAAACTGTTGTACCGGGCACCTTGCTCGCGCGAAAGCATCCGGGTGACGATCTCCTGCAACTTGACCGGAAGCCGGTTGAAGTTGACGTGGGGGACGATTTGGGTCTCGTCCCAGACCGCCAGCGAGCTTGTTAGTATCTGATAAAAGATCGTGCCTGCTGCAACGATGTCGGCACGCGGCGACTTGGGCTCCCCGCCTACGTTGTACCAGTTTTCTTCCTCTTCCCCTGAGGCATAGTGTTCCTCGAGTCCGAAGTCGGTGATCTTTACCTCTCCGGACTCGGTGAACAGGATGTTGCTCGGCCTGAGGTTACCGTGTACGATCCTGTTCTTGTGCGCAAAAGAAAGGCCTTCGCAGATTTGCCGTGCCGTGCGGAGTGCGTCTCTCGGTGGAAGGGGTCGGACCAGGCGGTCTTTCAGGCTTCCCCCGCTCACGTACTCCATAACGATGATGAAGAGCCGCTCGTTTCCGGAGGCGCCAAGGATGTTGGCGATATTCTTGTGTTTGAGGTTGGTCAGGAGTCTTGCCTCGTCAAGGCCTGCACCTGTGTTGGTCTGCTTCTTGATCACCAGAAGTCTGTGGTCCACCCTGTCCTCGTACAGATAGACCGCACCGTAGCGGTCCTCCTTGATGATGTCGAGGAGTGCAAACTTCTTCTCCACTTTCGCCAGTACCCGGCTGGCCCGCTCCTTTTGGGCGCTGGGCAGGTGTGCCCCCTGAAGCAGTTTCAGAAGACGCTCCTTTATCTCGTCGGCCGAAGCGAAACGATCCTCTGGGTTGGGTTCCAGGCAACGGAGGATCACCTCTTCGAGAGGCTGGGGAATATCCGGATCGATCTCAGAGGGCCCCTTGAAGCGCCCTAGAGGTTTGGCTCCGGTGAACAGTTCGTACATGAGGACGCCAAGCGAATAGAGGTCGCTTGCGGCAGTGACTTGGCTCGTGTCGGTCTGCTGTTCGGGGGACATGTACTCCATGGTTCCCATGACCATGTGAGTGCAAGTTTGGTACTCCCAATTCCCGAAGAACTTGGCAATACCGAAGTCCAGAACCAGCGCGTTCCCTTCGGTGTCGATCAGCACGTTGGCGGGTTTGATGTCCCTGTGGATAACTCGGTTTTTGTGCGCATAGGAAAGAGCCTTGCATACCTGAATGATCACGTCCAGCTTTCGGTTGGTGTCCAGGTTCCCATCTCTGATAGCCCGGGCGAGATCGGTCCCCTCCACGTACTCCATGACAAAATATGCCATTCCCTCCGATGTAATTCCCCGGTCGATTACATGGATGATATTGGGATGGTTGAGGCGGGCGATAATGAGCGATTCGCGATTGAAACGCTCTAACACGTCATCGACGTCCGCCAGTTTCTCAGACAGCACCTTAATAGCAACGGGGCGGTCCAGTGACACCTGGCGCCCTTTGTACACGGTTCCCATGCCCCCGCGGCCGAGCTTCTCAATAACTTCGTACCCGCCGATTTTTTTCATGGTCTGTCTGGTTCCGTCGCAGCCCCCCGTGTTCTCCAGAGACTAAACGGGAGAATTGCCGGTGGAGGGAACACGCTTCCCGTGGATGTACCGCTTCCTCTTATGGTGATTATCTTGTGCGTGAGAATACCACACCATGCCAACGCACAAGCACAAATCATGCCGAATTTGTCCCAAGGGATAATAGCCCATAAGTCAAGGTTTCGGAATTCCTATAACCCATTGAAATTAGAGCGCTTTATCAGCTTGGCTGCAATTCCGAGAAAGGAATGATGGAATAATGGAATAATGTAGAAGATGAAAAGACCAACCTGCCCACCATTGTGCCAGCATTGCAGCTTTCCGGCGAGCGTGGCGCTGACAGGCGGGAATCCTCTTAAACCCAATATTCCATCATTCCATCATTCCATTATTCCAATTGTGAGCGAAGCGAACTAAGAGTTCAGGCCATCCTGCCCTGTTGTGTTACTTTTATTGCCCCAAAATGGCATTTTTTTGCCAAATGTATAACCACGATTACCCAAATGTCTTGGGTGAAGAATTTCATTGGAGTGGCGTAACCCTTTGAAAACATTTATTATAACCATAAAAAGCTGCTGTTGGCATTGAGATTGCTGGTATTAGGAGAGAGGATGTGGTATGCATAGCGGTCTTCGGAGCAGGAAGGGGTTGAAAGTAAAATTATGACTGAAACCATCAGAGTAACGGAAGATATGGTCACCCTGCGCAGTGACAGACCAAAACATATCGGAACCAAAATAGATGTTGAAGTAAAACTTCCCGAGGGTGTTTTCCTTGAATCTTTTACCCTCAATGGAACCATTACGAGTTGTGAATATGTAAGTAACCTGCCCGCCACTGGTGCGAGCATTGAAGCTGCCCAGTGTGCCAGGCGTTGGCAGGCGGGCAATGGGTTGGGCAGTTATATACTAGAAATGAAGATCGGTGACATATCACCGATAAACAGTAAGATTCTAAAGGCTTATATTGACTTCCTTGGGAGGGAGGATATGTTGAAAGGAATAAAAATCGATTTGAAAGCTCTTCAAGAGGTCTTTAGTCATTTTGGAGAAAGGCTCAACCAATTAAGGGCAACATC
>DAOURD010000075.1:0-6071 GCA_030625295.1 Desulfobacterales bacterium
CACCAGTTAGACATTAGAAAGGTTATTAGAGAGGTTAAGTGATGATGAAAACGAATAAAACAACGGCGAACAAAACAGCGGCTTCAGAAGGCAGTGAGCCTGGGGTCACTGCTGAAACCCTCTCTTGATCCATCATGGACAATCTTTACTTCCGCGAAGCCAGGGTGCCTGCGGTTGCCACCACGAATGACTGGTATCTGGCCCTGGCTTACACCGTGCGCGACAAAATCATCAAACGCTGGATCAAGACATTTGATGTCATGGTAAAAAAGGACCTCAGAGTTGTCAGCTATCTCTCAGCTGAATTTCTGTTGGGTCCCCACCTTCTGAACAACCTGATCAACCTGGGTATCCATGAACAGATGCAGGAGGCCGCAGGCCTGTTAAAACTTGATTTCGATGCACTCGTTGAGCAGGAAGAGGAGCCGGGTCTGGGAAACGGGGGCCTCGGGCGGCTGGCGGCCTGTTTCATGGATTCCCTGGCCACCCTGGAAATCAAGGCCATCGGATACGGTGTCCGGTACGAATTCGGGATCTTCGACCAGGAAATCCAGGACGGCTGGCAGGTCGAGAAGACCGACAAGTGGCTTCATCTCGGAAACCCGTGGGGGATCGAGCGCTCGGAGATCGCCTTTGAAGTGAATCTCGGCGGTCACACGGAATCGTATCATGACCGTGAAGGCAGATACCGGGTTCGATGGGTGCCCAACCAAGTGATCAAGGGCGTGGCCTGCGACACCCCCATACCCGGGTACCGGGTCAATACAGTTAACTTGCTGCGATTGTGGAAAGCGGAAGCGGTCGAGTCCTTTGATTTTGAAGCTTTCAACAAGGGGGATTATTTCGGCGCTGTGGACGAGAAGATTATTTCAGAGACCATCTCCAAAGTCCTTTACCCCAATGATGAGCCCGAAATCGGGAAACAGCTCCGACTCGCGCAGCAGTATTTCTTTTCTTCATGCTCCCTGCAGGATTTGATTCGCTTTCATTTACTGGTGGGCAACCGTTTGGACACCTTTCACAAGTGGAATGTCATCCAGCTCAATGACACCCATCCTTCCATCGCGGTTGCGGAATTGATGAGACTGCTTGTGGATAAGTATTTCATGGATTGGGATCAGGCGTGGGACATCACGACCCATACGTTTGCCTACACCAACCATACCCTTCTTCCGGAGGCCCTGGAAAAGTGGCCCCTTCCTCTTTTCAAGCAGATGCTGCCAAGACACCTGGAGATCATCTATGAAATCAACCGGCGCTTCCTCGATGAGGTGCGGCTCAGATATCCTGACGATGAGGACCGGGTCGCCCGCCTCTCCTTGATCGACGAGAGCGGCGAGAAGAACGTCCGCATGGCGCACCTTGCCAGCGTGGGAAGCTATGCCATCAACGGGGTGGCGGCCTTGCACTCCGATCTGGTCAAGAAGACGATTCTCCGTGACTTCTATGAGTTCTGGCCGGACAAATTCCACAACGTCACCAACGGGGTCACACCACGGCGCTGGATGGTCCTCAGCAATCCGGGACTGACCGAAATTATCACGAGCAGAATCGGAGACCATTGGATCAGCCACCTAGAGGACAATCTGGGGACGTTGGAGAAGCACGCCGAGGACAAAGACCTGCAGAAGAGATGGCAGGAAGTGAAGCGGGAAGATAAACGGGCTCTGGCATCTATCATCAAAGAGCGAACCGGGGTCACCGTTGATCCTGAAAGCCTTTTCGACATTCTGGTGAAGCGGATTCACGAATACAAGCGGCAGCACCTGTGCGCACTGCACATTATCACGCTCTACAACAGGATGAAGAAAAATCCGAACCTTGACATCACACCCCGGACGGTGATCTTCGGGGGCAAAGCGGCGCCCGGCTATTTTATGGCCAAATTGATCATCAAGCTGATCAACTCGGTGGCGGACGTGGTCAACAACGATCCGGTGGTTGCGGGCCGCCTCAAAGTGGTCTTTTTCCCGGATTTCAATGTCAAGAACGCTCACCACATCTATCCGGCCGCTGATCTTTCCGAGCAGATTTCCATGGCAGGAAAAGAAGCATCGGGTACCGGGAACATGAAATTTTCCATGAACGGGGCGCTGACCATCGGCACACTGGATGGCGCAAATATCGAGATCCGGGAGGAAGTGGGGCCTGAGAATTTCTTCCTTTTCGGATTGACGGTCGAAGAGGTCTACAACCTTAAATTGAGTGGATACAATCCCCGGGACTATTACGAGTCCGATGAGGAGCTCAGGGAAGCGATAGACCTGATTAGCTCTGGTTTTTTCTCCGGGGGTGACTCAAACCTGTTCAAACCGCTGGTTGACAACTTGCTCCATCATGACGAGTACCTGGTCCTCGCTGACTACCAGTCCTACATCGATTGTCAGGAGCAGGTAAGCCGGGCATATCGGGATCAGCAGGAATGGACCCGCATGTCGATCCTCAACGTGGCCCGGATGGGAAAATTCTCTTCTGACCGCTCCATGCGGGAGTACAGTGAGAAGATCTGGAAGGTAGAGCCCACCCCTGTCCGTTTGGATGAGAATACGTAGCAACCGGGGTTCTTCTGACTCCGACAGCAAGCTTGGGAATTAAACGGTCACTTTATGAGTGAGAAATGCAAACAGGGAGAGAGTTATCCTCTCGGGGCCACGGTCTGCCCGGGAGGGGTCAACTTCAGCGTTTTCTCCAGGAACAGCACGGTCATAGAATTACTTCTCTTCGATGCGGCTGATGATGCCGAACCGGCTCAAACGATTACTCTCGATCCGGCCAAGAACAGGACCTATCATTACTGGCACGTGTTCATTCCTGGTGTCAAACCGGGACAGATATATGCTTATCGCGCTATTGGACCCTTTGAACCCCACAGGGGGTTTCGCTTTAACCCTGAGAAGGTACTCCTTGATCCGTACGGTCGGGCTGTGACAGTGCCCAAGGACTATAGTCATCGGGCTGCGGCAGAACCCGGCGACAACACCGCCGCGGCGATGAAGAGCGTTGTGGCGGATCCCCTGGCCTATGACTGGGAAGGCGACGAACATCTCAGGCGGCCTTTTGCAGAAACGGTCATCTATGAGATGCACGTGCGTGGGTTTACGTGCCACCCAAGCTCGGGAGTGGCAGCTGACAAACGGGGAACCTACGCGGGCCTTATCGAGAAGATCCCCTACCTTCAGGACCTCGGCATCACGGCCGTTGAATTGCTCCCTGTTTTTCAGTTTGACCCCCAGGACGCTCCAGCCGGGCTCATCAACTATTGGGGGTATTGCCCTGTCTCCTTTTTTGCACCCCATCAAGGATACAGCTCACGGAAAGAGCCGCTGGATGCTCTCGATGAATTCCGTGACATGGTGAAGGCTCTCCACCGGGCCGGCATCGAGGTGATCCTCGACGTGGTTTACAATCACACGGCAGAGGGAAATCATGAAGGACCGGTTTTCTGCTTCAAGGGCCTCCAGAACGACATATACTACATTCTGGAAAAAGATGGGGAACACTACGCCAACTTCACGGGTACCGGGAACACCCTCAATGCCAACCATTCCGTCGTCCGACGGCTGATTACAGACAGCCTCCGCTATTGGGTCAGGGAGATGCGTGTAGACGGTTTCAGGTTCGATCTTGCATCGATCCTTTCCCGTGACGAGACCGGCTGTCCCCTTGAAAATCCACCTGTGCTGTGGGATATTGAGTCAGACCCGGTGCTGGCGGGGACCAAGTTGATCGCGGAGGCATGGGATGCGGCTGGTCTCTATCAGGTGGGGCGCTTTGTCGGCGATAGCTGGAAGGAGTGGAACGGAAAATTTCGGGACGATGTCAGAAGCTTCGTAAAAGGGGACAAGGGCACGGTTTCCCGACTGACCAACCGTATGCTTGGAAGCCCTGACCTCTATGGGGGACAGGAGAGAGAACCGGAACAGAGCATCAATTTCGTCACCTGTCACGACGGCTTCACCTTAAACGATCTGGTTTCGTACGATCACAAGCACAATGAAGCGAATCTGGAGGGTAGCCGGGACGGGACCAACGACAACCGGAGCTGGAACTGCGGCATTGAAGGGCCGACGGAGGACCCTGAAATCGAGGAACTCCGGAATCGACAGATAAAGAATTCCATGACCATCCTCTTCTTGTCCTTAGGGGCTCCCATGCTTTTCATGGGGGATGAAATGAGGCGGACACAGAAGGGAAACAACAACGTCTACTGTCAGGACAACGAGATCAGCTGGTTGGACTGGAGTCTTATAGAGAAACATGGCGATATTCATCGCTTTGTGAGGCAACTCGTGAGGTTGTATGCCGGCCGCGCATTGCCGAAAGATGTGCATACGATCAGTCTCGACGAGGTATTACACCACGCGCAGATTCAATGGCACGGCGTCAAGCTCAACCATCCCGACTTGGGGTGATGATTCTCGCAGCATAGCCTACACGGTCAGGGGTTTATCCGGACGGTTTCTGATTCACCTGATGCTCAATGCCTTTTGGGATGCCCTTGAATTTGAACTGCCGGACACGGGGGAGAGGATGGACGATGGTTGGCATCGTTTAATCGACACATCCCTTAAGTCCCCGGATGACATACGTGATTGGGCAAGTGCCCCTGTGATTGCTGGTTCCACGTACCTGGTTCAGGCGCGCTCTGCCGTGACACTCTTTACCCGGGTTCCCAATGGTTCTCCCGGCTGACACCCCGCCAGGGGGATCTCGTTCTGACCGAGGGTCCATTGGGAGGACTTTACAGGTCAACAACAGGACGGAACTCATTGATTTGAGTTGGGGGTAATCGGGCAAATCAGGCAGGGGCCAATGCCCAGGTTACATGTACTAGAGTGATGGCGTATTGATATCTCTTATTTCCTATTACTCCAACATTCCGGCTGGTCGGGATATTAAATTGGCTTTAATGACAAGAAAGGAAGACAGATGAGTAATCAAAAAAAGACAGAAATCACCAAGGTTGTGGGACGCGAAATTCTGGACAGTCGAGGTAATCCCACGGTTGAAGCAGAAGTCACACTGGCATCCGGCATCCGTTCGCGGACGGGCGTGCCCTCAGGGGCGTCCACCGGGGCCCGTGAGGCCTTGGAGCTCCGTGACGGCGACACGAACCGTTTTGGCGGTAAAGGGGTGCTAAAAGCGGTGGGATATATCAACGGGGTCATTAACGGTGCACTAAAAGGACATGATGCCAGCCAGCAGGCGGCCATCGACAAGGTTCTTATCGACCTGGACGGTACGCCGAACAAAGAGAAGCTTGGGGCCAATGCCATTCTAGGCGTTTCTCTGGCCGTGGCTCGGGCTGCAGCCATGGCGGCCGAACTTCCCCTTTATCGGTATCTCGGGGGCCCTGATGCTGTTCGCCTCCCCGTCCCGATGCTGAATATCATGAATGGTGGGGCGCACGCCCGTTGGCAAGGTTCAGATTTCCATGAGTACATGATCGCGCCATATGGAGCCGAGAGCTTCAAGGAGTCGCTACGATGGGCCTGTGAGATTTATCACGCCCTGCGGTCGGTGCTGATGGACTCAGGGCACCATGTGGGCATTGGCGACGAAGGCGGCTTTTCGCCCAATGTCTCTTCCAATGAAGAACCCCTGGAACTCATTGTGAAGGGTATCGAGAAGGCTGGACTCAAGCCGGGAAAGGATGTGGGCATTTCATTGGACCCCGCTGCCAGTGAGTTTTTTGAAGACGGTCGTTACAACCTGCGTACCGAGAACCGCACGTGTTCTTCAGAGGAGATGGTGGGTTACTATGAAAAGCTTGTGAATGCCTATCCCATCTGTTCGGTGGAAGACGGTCTGGCTGAGGACGACTGGGATGGGTGGAAAGTGTTAAACAGTCAATTGGGAGATGCCATTGAACTGATTGGAGATGACCTCCTTGTTACCAATGTAGAGTTTATCGCCCGGGGCATTCGCGAGAACTGCGCCAATGCCGCCCTAATTAAACTCAATCAAATCGGCTCGTTGACTGAAACCATTGAGGCCGTAAAAATGTGCCAGCGGGCAGGGTGGGGCGCCTGTGTGTCCCATCGTAGCGGGGAGACCGTGGACAGTTTTAT
>DAOURD010000279.1:0-3552 GCA_030625295.1 Desulfobacterales bacterium
AAAGGCGGCATAGTATCTTTTGTGGAATATCTTAATAAAGGAAGAACCCCCTGCCATAGAAAGCCTATCTATATGGAAGCCGAAAAGGATGGCGTTTCCATGGAGCTGGCAATTCAGTACAATGATACGTATGCTGAAAAAATTCTTTCCTTTGCCAACAACATCAACACCCACGAAGGCGGTTCCCATGTGGTTGGATTCAAGTCGGCCCTGACCCGCACCATCAATCACTATGCATCTACCGGCAATCTGCCCAAGAACCTTCAGGAAAAACTGAGCGGTGAGGACGTGAGAGAAGGGTTGACGGCTGTGATTAGTATCAAGCTGAGATCTCCCCAGTTTGAAGGCCAGACCAAAACGAAGCTTGGCAATAGTGAGGTTAAAGGATTAGTCGAAGCCCTGGTTAACGATAAACTGGGAACCTTTCTGGAGGAAAACCCGAGCGAAGCAAAAAAGATAGTAACAAAGGTTGTTGAGGCGGCCCGGGCCCGGGAGGCAGCCAGACGTGCAAGAGAGATAGCCAGGAAGAAGGGTGCATTGGTAGAAGGAGCTCTTCCAGGGAAACTGGCAGATTGTCAGGAGACCGATCCAGCCAGAAGGGAGATCTTTATCGTAGAAGGGGACTCGGCTGGTGGGAGTGCTAAACAGGGAAGAGATCGAAGGTTTCAAGCGGTACTTCCCTTGAAGGGGAAGATAATAAACGTGGAAAAGGCCCGGTTTGATAAGATGTTAAAGAGCGAGGAGATCAAGACCTTAATAACGGCCCTTGGTACGGGCGTGGGCCGCGAGGAATATAGAATAGAAAAATTGCGATATCATAAGATTATCATTATGACAGATGCGGATGTGGATGGATCACATATCAGAACCCTTCTCTTGACATTCTTTTATCGGATGACGCCCGACTTGATTGATAGGGGTTATCTCTACATTGCGCAACCCCCACTCTTTGGGATAGGAAAGGGAAAAGGTGTTATTTATATTAAACATGAAGGAGGGCTAGACGAGTTTTTGATGAAGCGGGTCTGTCATGACAAGAAAGTTATGGGGAATAAGGGGTGTGTTTTGTTGGAAAAGGAAAGGCTTTACACATTTCTTGGCAAGCTGACAGACTATGGCGAACTCATTGATAGGCTGGGACGGCGAGGGTTTGACAGGGGATTAATAGAGTTTTTGATCGAAAACAATGTAAACAATAGAGACTTTCTTCAAAACAAGGAGGAAATGGTGGTTTTAGCACAGCGTCTAAGCTCACAAGGGTACAAGGTGGGCGACCTGCTGAGAGACGAGGAACACAACATATATGAGTTAGTGATTAGCGCTGGAGCAAATGAAGGTATGGAGGTGAAGGTTGGCTGGGAACTTATTTCATCTGCGGACTTCCAGAAAGGAATTGTATTGTGGAAGGATATTTCCTCTTTGGATAGGCCCCCTTTTGAGGTTTATCATAACGGTAAAGACGTGGTTTCGATAGACGACAAAGACAGACTCCTTTCGTATCTTCTGGCTGATGCCAAAAAAGGCCTTTCAATCCAGCGTTATAAAGGGTTGGGGGAGATGAACCCTAATCAGTTGTGGGAGACAACCATGGATCCACAAAATCGAACCCTACTGAAGGTTAAGGTAGAGGATAGATTTGAAGCCCATGATATCTTTACAGTATTAATGGGTGGAGAGGTGGATCTCAGGCGGCAATTCATAGAGAATAATGCCTTGGAGGTTAGACGCTTGGACATATGAACTTAGTTTCCATAGAGGCCAGGGATTTGCCGGATGCCTGGTTTCAATGTGTCTATGAGATTATGGATAAAGGCCATGAATATGTGATCGATCATGGCAGCTATGCAGGACAGAAACGGCTGGAGTTTGACTATGTCACAGTTCATATCAAGTATCCAGGGGTACGCCCCTTGATTCCGGACATACCTCCGTCTATTGGGATACCCAATCCAGTAGCTGAGGGATACATAGAGGAATATCTGCCTTACTTGATGACCCCAGACAAGCAGCCCAATGAAGACTATACTTATGGAGAAAGGCTTGCAGGCTGGTCATATCTTGCCCTGGCGGGCGGCCAGGGTCCGGAAGGTGACCCTTTGAAAGCAAAGGTTGAAAAACTGGTGGTCAACCAGATCGAAGAGGTCATCAAGATGTATAGAACAAGTGGGTATTGCACGAATCAGGCTGCGATGACGATTTCGGTTCCATCCGATATTTTTCTCAACGACCCACCTTGCCTGCGGCATATTGATACTCGTATCCGGGAAGGGAAACTTCATTTCATGGTCTATTTCAGATCTTGGGATTTGTGGAATGGATTTCCGGCTAACCTCGGTGGAATTCAACTTTTAAAGGAATACATGGCAGTAGAGATAGGTGTGGAAGACGGCGAGATTGTTGCGGCCAGCAAAGGACTTCATCTCTACGACTATGTTTGGGAGTTGGCTCAACTCAGGACAATGCGCACCTGATTCCCCTGGTTGTCAGCCCCACGGACCAATTTGGTGCCAACTGACGTGGAACAAAAGGCGCAAAGATATTCATATTTGTCCCCTTCAGGGAGGACAAGGAGGAGGCGCTTGCGTACAGGGACGGGGCGGTTGCATTGAGGACAATAAAGCTCAGTAGCATCAAACTCCTTAAAGGTTTCTTCCTTGGCAAAACCTGTAGATGGAGAAGAATCGCGCCTATAGAGGAATCTTGGTTGCATGGCAGAGTCGTTCGAGATTGATACATCAAATCGCGTCGGGATTTTATGTATCAAAAGATAGTCTCCCGTGCAAAGTTTGTCAAGTTGGGATAGCAGTTGTACATCCAAAAAGCTCCTAGGAGGCTGTCCGACAACTCACCAAAGTTGTCATTTCGAGCGTAGCGAGAAATCTTATTGTTTTGAAAATACGTAAGTTTTAGATTTCTCCCTTCGGTCGAAATGACATGAACACGTATTCTCGGACAGCCTCCTAGGCGATCTGTTCACCCGATTTGTATTTTCTCTGCGGCCCCTGCGCACTCTGCGGTGAACTATTGCCATTTTCTTTTACATACAGGATTTTAGAGGGGCTTTCAAGACTTTTTGGTTCATGGCTCATGTGGGTAAAGCTTCAACTCATTGAATCGCTTGGCGATTCAATACGATCCACCCCGCCAGAGGCGGACAGGCTCCGCGCTCAAAAAAGGGAATTGATATATTGTCAAGTTGAGGACGCAGGTTCGTTGCGGTACGGGGCTAGTTGTGCTATCTATCTGCAAACAGAACACGATTGTTGCTGCCGGTTACAAAGGTTGTCTGCAAGATCCATGGTAATCTAACTGCTAAAGAGGGGAACCGTTATGACAACACATGCGTTTGGTTACGGTAAGTTGGATCAGCCTGGGGTTGTCCAGTTCCTATTTCATCCCCGCACAGAAGTTGATTCAAAACCGCCACCTGGTGCCATAGATTATAACATTATTGTGGAAGAGGATGTTCAGGTCGGCGCCAGGTTTCACATGGCAGGAGCGGAGGATCCGAATATTCTGTTTTTTCACGGCAACGGGGAGATCGTTAGCGAT
>DAOURD010000261.1:0-3672 GCA_030625295.1 Desulfobacterales bacterium
GGCAAAAACCTGCAGGGAGACCTCATCCCCCTTCAGGCGGATGATCTGTGCCAGGGATGTTCCGCTCCGACTCTTGACGGTGGCGAGTTCGCCATAGCTGATCCCGGTGGCCGGCACAGAGATGATATCCCCCTGAACACGGACTATGCGAGAATGTTCGATGATCATTAGTGAGCCGCTCCTTTCCCTTCAAGAATGGCTTCTATCTCCGATCGATACCGTTGATAGGCCTTCTCTCCGAAAGGACAATATTTTAGCTGGAAAAATAGATTCGACATAAGGCTCATTTGACCTTTTGCCTGCTCCGTGGATTCAAACTGGAAGGGATGATGCACCATTGCCATGAGCAGCAGGAAATCGGATATCTGGCGCTCCCTGGAGGTCGCCTGGTCCACCGGATCGAACGAATCCTGCTGCAGGCAGACGGCGTCTATGATTTCCGACTTCAGATAAACAACCAGGTCGTCCAGACCGATTCCCTCTTCGCCCACGACGAGCATCATCTGGTGGACTTCGCTGCCCTTGAAGATCAGGTTATGGGCCTCCTGCACGAGATCCACCCAGCGGTCGTGGCGCGTATTGAGCGAAGCGTGCATCTGTCCCAGATAGAGACTCCAGGAAATCAGCGGATCGATCGCCGGGTATCGGCGCTGGTCGGACCGGGATCGCGACAGGCCGTGGAAGGCGCCGACCACCTTGAGGGTATTCTGGGTTACGGGTTCTTCGAAATTCCCCCCCGCCGGAGATACGGTGCCGATTATCGTGAGCGAACCGGTGTTCTCGTTGTAAAGCTTGACCATACCGGCCCGCTCGTAAACGGCGGCAATCCGGCTTTCCAGATAGGCCGGGAAGGCCTCCTCGCCGGGAATCTCCTCCATTCTGGCCGAGGATTCCCGAAGCGCCTGAGCCCACCGGGACGTGCTGTCCGCCAGCAGAAGGACCTTTAGGCCGAGCTGCCGATAATATTCACCGAGCGTGACGCCCGTATAAATCGACGCCTCCCGGGCCGCCACGGGCATGGATGATGTATTGCAGATAATGACCGTACGGTCCATCAGGGATTTGCCCGTTTTCGGATCTTCAAGTTCCGGGAACTCCCGGATCGTTTCCACGACTTCCCCGGCCCGCTCGCCGCAGGCCACGATGATCACGATATCCGTCTGGGCATAACGCGAGATGATCTGCTGGAGAACGGTTTTGCCGGCGCCGAAAGGACCGGGGATGCAGGCCGTTCCGCCTTCGGCCATCGGGAAAAAGATATCGATGAGCCGGCATTGCGTCAGCAGTTGCGTATCGGGAAGCAGGCGCTCCTCGTACTTGCGCATCGGCATCTTGACCGGCCACTCCTGTTTCATGGTCACAGTCACTTCCTGTACCGACTGCGAAGAATCGGTGTTTTTCAGGATCGCGATGGTATCGTTGACCGTGTACTGACCCCGGGGTTTGATTTCCTTTACTTCCCAAGTTCCCAGAAGCCTGAGCGGCGCCATGATCGGGTGCGGAAAGAGACCCTCAGTCACCTGGCCGAGGTAGTGCCCCGACCGGACCTGAGTCCCTGCTTTGACCATCGGCTCGAAATCCCAGAGCTTTTTTTGGTCGAGGGCGGGAAGATACTGTCCCCGTCTCAGAAAGAACCCCTGATCGTTCTCCAGTTCCTGGAGCGGGTTCTGCAGGCCGTCGTAGATCATGCCCAGCAGACCGGGGCCCAGCGACGCTGAGAGCAAATCGCCGGAAAAATCGGCATGATCGCCGACCTTCAGACCCATTGTGCTCTCGAAAACCTGTAGGTCGATCTGCCGGCCGCGGATCCGGATGACCTCGGCCTTCAACGGGACATCGCCGTACATCACATATGCGACCTCATTCTGTAGAACCTCCCAACCCTCATCCACCTCACAGGTGACGAGAGGACCATTTACCGCCACAATCAGACCACGTGTGGGACCGTTCACATCGAACCTCCATGCCATAAATAAGTCTCTATATCGAAACGCTCGCTGATCTTTTCCCAGCGAGAATAAATCGCCGAACGCAACAGGTAGGCCAGCAGGGCATCGAGAGAGAAGCCTGAGCTCCCCTCGAATCGATAGATCTGCCGAAGACGCTCTTCATCCAGATAGCGTTCTGCCTGAAGCGGATTTTTCTGGCTTTTCAACTGTGTAATGAGATTGGAGTAATCACGGGGATGCAAGGCGCTCAGAATGGCATGATCGTCAACATTTCCGCCTTTTTCCCTGACCCGCACGGCCGCCAGGCTCAACCTCAGTTCGATTTCCCAGGAAAGGTAATCGATCAGAAAGCGGCATCCGAAACGCTCGGCAACGGCATGGGCATGGCTGTAATACAGCTCCCAGAGCCGGTCATAGATGTAGGCGCGGTGAATGCCCCGTTCTTTTTCTTCGCGGAAGGCTCTGATGAAATCGGGGAGATCCTTGGCGCCGGCCATGTCCTCCCTGGACAGAAAGCCCCCTTCGAGAAAAAAATCGCGCCGCTGATCCATCTGCTCCCAGTTGAAGGCGTCCACGCTCTGAAGATGGGCAAAGGCAATCTCAATATGTTCGGGAAGGACATTTCTCTTGATGACGCCGGCGATCTCGCCAAACCCGAGCGGCATTTTCTCTCCCAGTACGACAGGCATAGGAGGAAGCAGGCACATGAGACAATAGTAGTTGCCCATGTTCTCCTAAGACTCCTGACGTGCAAAGAAATGCTTGCGGAAGCGCGGCGAGCAGAAGTTGGAAAAGGCTTCCACGAAACCGGAACTGAAATTGAAATGAGCGCCCTGGCCTTTCACGCCGACGTGGAAGCCAAAGGTGATCTTGTCGGTAAACTGCACGTCCAGAGACCCGGCCGCTTTTTCCCTGAATTTCTCACCAAACCAGGCTTCGAGCTCGGCCTGATTCTCTTTGGGAAGCAGGATCTCAAGCGGTTGTTCCCGGCTCTGGCTCTTGAGAAATTCGGTCAGAAGAATTTCGATCATGCGTTTGAGAAACCCGGCGTCGCCCAGGGCTGCCTTGATCTCCCCATCCACGACGGGGACCACCACAGCGGCCTCGAGTTTCTCCTGAACCATAATGATGAAGTTTCGGGCAGCCGTATCCATGTCAACCTGCAGTTGCTTCCGCACATTCTCCGCATCGGTTTTGGCGGCGGCCCCGACTTTTTTCGCAGCGGCCTGCGCTTCCGCCACCATGACAGCCGCCTGTTCCCTGGCGTTACGGACGATCTCTGCCGCTTCGGCCTTTGCTGGCGCCAAGACCTTTTCATTCAGTTCCTGTGTGATATCTCCCAACGTTTTTGCCACGTTCATCCCCTTATGTCACGATTGATACGTTATTTCCGGCACTGGAAAACCTGTTTTCCCTGCATTTCCGTGGCGGATGGACATCGCTGATTTGCATCATTTAAGTCAAAGTCCGAAGCCGCTTACGAAAAAATAACGGACGAGGGTTTAACGACGCTGTACTGCTTATAAACAAAGAGAAGCCTTTTTGCAAGGTTTTTTCTATGTCCGTGTAATACGGTGAATTAACTTATAGGATCAAATACTTGGAACGCTATTTCGGTTGCCGCGATAAAATTATTTTATTTTTTTCAGCACACCCGGCGAAAATGAAGACCCCCTCGCGGAACGTTCTTGGAGAGACCAGGGACTATCTTGGAGGCATGCTC
>DAOURD010000345.1:0-2926 GCA_030625295.1 Desulfobacterales bacterium
GCCATGATCTTGGCCCCCTGCTCGATGATGAGCGCGGTTTGAGGATTGCCGTAAACCGTGACTCCTGGAAGCACGGTGAGGACCGCGGGCGCCTTGACACTCACGATACCGGTCAGCTCGACGTCTTCTCCCCAAGTGGTGCTCGTAGTGATGTCGCCCTGGGCCTGTAAAGCCAAAGCCGTTCCGGCCCACATGAGGCCAAGGGCAACAACAAGCCCCAGGCCTGTTTGAAAGAACCAATGATGAACTCTCTTTCTTGACATTTTAGAAACCTCCTATGTGGTTTTCACTTATTTAAACCGGCACTTGTTACAGCTCATTGACAATCCTATTACAATTTCATTCAATTTTTCTAAAAGCGCTTCGAGAGGCCAAAGGAGACCGAGACCCCCTCTTTGTACCTGCGATAGATCTCCCCGCCCTGAGTAAACTTGATATCTTCGTCCAGCAGGTTCTTGGCGGTAAACCTGAGTTTCCAGGTACCTAGCCGCTTTTCAGCAACAAAATCCAGCCAGTTGCTTGCCTCTTCATAAATATCAGGCAGGCCGTAAGCAGCGCCGATGTCCAGACGCCTTCCAACATAGTTATAGAGCAGCCTCAGGGTCACACCAAAATCCGGATCGGTATAGTCGAGGACAATATTGGCCAGGTTGTCGGACTGGCCGTACATGGGCCGGGTGGTATTGGTCATGATGTCTGTCATGTCAGGTCCAAGTTTCACCTCCGAATCAGTGTAGGTGTAATTGGCGCTGAGCATCAGGGTGTCGAGATAGGGGTGGAGGAACCCTAGGCGCTTGCGCACTTCAAGCTCAAAGCCCGACACTTCGCCGCTGGCCGCATTGATGTAGAAACGGCGCATGCCCGCAGAGGTAGCCTGCTGCACCTTCTCGATGGGCTGCCTGATGTCTTTGTAGAAGTAGCTAGCCGCCAGGAGCTCATCGGCACCGATGAACCACTCCCAGCGAATATCGTAGTTGTCCAGGCCGGCGGTCACGAGGTCCGGATTGCCCACTACCGACTCGGTCTCCGACACATCGGTGTACTCGAAGGAGGAGAGTTCACGAAACTGGGGACGGTTAACGGTTTCCGAATAGCCGAAGCGGAGATTCATGCTGTCGGTGAGCGAATATATAAGGCTCACCGCCGGAAAGGTGTCATCATCGTTCAGGGTCGCCTTATCTTCGGTGCCACTCTGTGGCGTTAACGGATTGAGGGTGACCACCGTGAGGTCATCGGCTTCCAGACGGATGCCGCCCACGACCCGCAGGTCGTCGAAGAGGGTGAAGTCCAGCATGCCGTAGGCCGCCTCATTCCGCTCGGTGGCATCGTAGCTGTCGGTGGCCCTGGTAACCTCCCTGAGGATGAAGCCGTCCTGTTCCTTGAAATTTTCAGGCGCAAAGAGTGTCTCGGCATCGGCAAAAATATCGGCGTCCAAATGACCCGGCCCCCTGGTGATACAAAAGCGGCGGTAGTCGAACTCCCGTTCCCGCCAGTAATAGGAAATCCCCATCTTGAGGGCCACCGGGAGCCGGAGGAGATCAGATCCGTCAACCTTCCAGTCGAGGCCGAAGTCATAGCGGTCTTCGTAGAGATCTCCGAAGAACCTTGTTCCGCTCTGAGGGGAGTCCAGCCAGGCCAGGGTAGTCTGGGCCTCGCTGTCCCACCAGTATTCCACCTCCCGCTGGTCCGGTTCCTCCAGCTGGGCCTCGCTGTATCCCATCAGCCATTTGATGTTGCTCTTTATCCAGTCGAAATAGTGGTCTCCCCGCAGCTCACCCTGATACAGCTCCTCTTCCGACCACTTGAGGCGTCGGTCATAGATATCGTCGCCCCAGGTCTCGTGGTATCCGGAATATTCCCTTACAGTGTCAGTGGATTTCCGGTTGTAAAAGTTCTTGAGGGCGATCTTGTGGTACGGGCTGAGATCCAAACCGAAGTTGAGCAGTCCACCATAGTTCACCTTCTCTTCATAGGTGTTGAAATCAAAGTCCGCATATACGTTCTGCTTGCCCTTATAGCCGAGGTTGTACCAGGTCCGCTGCTCGTGGGTCTTGGTCTGGTAGCTGTGGCTGTAATTGAAGGTGCCGAGGTAACCGAATCTGCGAAACTTATCGCCGATCATGAATCCCAGGTCCACAGAGGGATCTGCAGTAATGGTCTTGGTGTTCCACACATTCTCGAACGAACGGCCAAATTCGGTGATCTCCTCCGGGGTGTAACCTCCAGTACCCATAACTCCACTGGGTTTTATGAAACCAGAGGGGATTTCATCCGGAATATCCCTGAACCCGTCGTCAAAACCAAGCCAGTCCCAGTCACCCCCTTTGTAGGTCTTGAAGTCCCGGCCCGTGGTCTGGTCGTTATATTCGGTGGAGACCGAGGCCTTTGCCTGAAAGGCACCTGGATGATCCTTGGTCTCGATCTGGACCAGACCCCCTGAAAATTCGCCCGGGAGGTCCGGGGTATAGGACTTCACCACATTTATGGACTTGATTGTCCCGCTGGGAAAGAGATCCAGGGGGACGATCTTCTTTTCAGGTTCCGGGGATGGAAGGCGCAGGTTGTTGAGGGTAGTCTTGGCATACCGGTCCCCCAGTCCCCGTATATACACATACTTATCCTTTACTACCGAGACGCCGGTTACCTTGGTGAGGATCTCGGCTGCGTCAGAGGCGGGGAGTTTGGCAATGGCCTCAGCGCTTATCCTGTCAGTGACCGCGGCGGCCTTCTTCCTGAGTAGGATCTGAGTGGCTTCAGTGGCCCGTTCTGCCGACTCCACCACCTCCACCACGGCCATCTCGCCCTTCTGCGGCGTAAGCGCAACGTCGATGCTGTTGATCTCGCCGGGCTTGATGGTAACGTTCCGCAGCTCCTTGGAATTGAACATAGGGTAGAAGACGCGTATGTCGTATTTACCGGCAGGGAG
>DAOURD010000187.1:0-4372 GCA_030625295.1 Desulfobacterales bacterium
ATACATCGTTGCTCCCTGTGGGAAAAATGGCCGCTACCCGACCGAGGCGGCGGTCATCCACCGCAAAGACCTCCAGGCCAATAATTTGGTGCCAGTAGTAGGTGCCTTTTTCAGGTTCAGGGAGCGTGGTTCTATTGATGCATAGTTCGTAGCCGACCCACTCTTTTGCCGCGTCAACAGAATCTATGCCCTCCAAGACCAGGAGAATGCCACGCTTATGGGGACGGGCCGATTCTATCCCGAATGTTGCAACCGGTTTACCCTTTTGCCTTAAGGCCAGTTGCTTGCCGGGTGCAAATGAAGCTGTAGATTCGGCGTAGGAAATTACCTTGAGGTAGCCCTTGATCCCGTGGGTACCCACAACTTTGCCAATGGGGATGAGGGCATCCTCATGCATGGCACGTTATTCGATGATCTCTAACACGGACCGTTTTTTGATCTTGGCAGAAGCAGCGCTTAAAATAGTCCGTATGGAGCGGGCTGTGCGGCCTTGTTTGCCGATGATCTTTCCAAGGTCATCCTTGGCCACTTTCAGTTCAATGACCGAGGTTTGTTCGCCTTGCACTTCGAAAACCTCTACCTGCTCCGGATAATCAACCAGCGCTTGGGCTATGTACTTGATCAAGTCCTTCATTCCCCGACCCCCTAAGAGCGTTACAAGAGAAAAACCAACGTTCCGAAAAAAGGTAAGCTACTGTGCAAAGTCTGTTTTATGCATTTACTGTTTTTGAAAAGAAGCCCTCTTTCTTTAATATACTCCTGACAGTTGCCGTAGGTCTGGCCCCCTTTCCGATCCACTCCTTCACGCGATCGTGCTTCAAGGTAACTGCCGCCGGTTTTTTTAACGGATCATAGGTCCCAACGAACTCGAGAAACCTGCCATCCCGGGGTGCGTCACTCGAGGCCACGACGATTCGATAATACGGCTTTTTTTTGGTGCCATACCTGGCCAATCTAATTTTCACAGACATCCGATTACTATTCCTCCTTAAAACGGCAACATCCCTCTCCCGAAGGTGCGAAGGCCGCCTTTATTCAATTTTTTTATCATTTTATGGACCTGGACGTAATTTTTCAAGAGTTGGTTTACCTGCTGCACGGTTGTTCCGCTTCCCCCGGCAATCCGCTTGCGTCGGCTTGCGTTTATAATGTTATGGTTGCGGCGCTCCAGGACTGTCATGGAGTCGATGATGGCGGTGATGCGCACCAACTCCCGATCGTCCACCTTGAACTGTTTGAGCTTACCCATCCCTGGGATCATCGCCAGTAGTTCCTCCAGGGAACCCATGTTTTTGATTTGTGCCATTTGATCACGAAAGTCCTCTAAGGTAAACTGACCTCTACGCAGCTTTTTTTCCAGTTCCTGAGCCTTCTTCTCGTCAATGCTCGTCTGAGCCTTCTCGATCAGAGAAAGGATATCACCCATACCCAGGATCCTGGATGCCATACGGTCTGGGTGAAAGGGCTCCAGGGCGTCTAATTTTTCACCCACACCTATGAACTTAATCGGCTTTGAAGTAATCGCCTTTATGGATATGGCCGCTCCACCACGCGCATCCCCTTCCATCTTTGTGAGAACTACGCCACCAATATCAAGGGCATCATCAAAGGCCTTGGCCATGTTCACTGCATCCTGTCCGGTCATGGCATCAGCCACCAGCAGGATGTCGGACGGGGGCACGGTCTCCTTGATCCGCCCCAGCTCGGTCATCAGGGCCTCGTCAACATGGAGGCGTCCGGCTGTATCAATCAGGAGGGTATCAAAGCCCCGTTGACGTGCCATCTGGAGGGCATCTCGGCAGATATCTACCGGATCCATATCCTGGGTGGCCGGAAAGACCTCTGCGCCCACCTGGTTTCCGATCTCCTTCAGTTGCTCGATGGCTGCCGGCCGATAAGGATCAGCAGGTACCAGATAGGGACTCCGGTGTTGACCCATCAGGAGTTTGGCCAACTTGCCGACCGTCGTGGTTTTTCCGGAACCCTGGAGGCCGACGAGCATGACCGCAGCGGGCTGGCTTCCGGTCAGGCACAGCCCTTTGTATTTGCTCCCCATAAGCTGGGTGAGTTCTTCATTAACAATCTTGACAACCTGTTGCCCTGGTGTCAGGCTACCCAGGACCTCCTGACCGATGGCACGCTCCCTGATAGCGGCGATAAGGTCCTTGACGACCTTGTAATGGACGTCGGCTTCAAGAAGGGCCAGGCGCACGTCTTTTAGCCCGGCCTCGATGTTTTTCTCATTTAACTTGCCGTGACCCTTGAGCTTCTTGAAGGCAACGTTCAGCTTGTCTGTAAGGTTCTCAAACATGATAATCGCCCTGACGTCTCGGGAATTCTACAACCTATTGAAATTAAAGGGATGTTATCAAGCCCGAGTTTTCGCTTTGTTCATGGAATAATGGAATGGTGGAATATTGGAATGTTGATTTTAGAAGAAAGTTTTTCATCTATTGACCTCCCTGTCAAGAGGAATTTCGGCAACAAACCAATGACCCATTTTCCCAGAACCCATTGTTCCCTGGCCCAGACCTGATTTACTGGAGTTAAATTCTAAGGCTTTCATTTCCGAGATATTGCGATAGTAGCATTTCAATAAATTTAAGTCGCGCCAGGGCGGGCCATCATTCCAATATTCCATCATTCCAGTTGCGGAGAGAAGAGGAGCTAGGTTTTATCACCCAAACCATGTGTCAAGAAAATACTTTGATGTTTGTTCCACAGGATGCAAAAAGCTTTACACAAGAGCAACTCGCGCGGTGGCTCGGGAAATATGGCATTGCCCGTTATCGGGCTGGCCAGATTCTCAGATGGATCTACCAACGAGGCGTCTATTCCTTTTCAGAGATGACGGATCTTTCCAAGGACCTCAGGCAGTTCCTGTCGGAGCGACTGGTCATAAGCCAACTTGAGACAGAACAGGTTCAGACCTCAAAGGATGGTTCCAGAAAATACCTTTTCCGTTTAAAGGATGGTCAACATATCGAAAGCGTGTTGATTCCGGAGCCGGGCCACTGGACACTGTGTATATCGAGTCAGGTAGGCTGTGGAATGGGGTGTAAGTTCTGCCTTACCGGTCGCGGCGGACTGGTGCGAAATCTTGAATCTTCGGAAATCGTCAACCAGGTCTGTGCTGTACGAGATGATCTTCAAGACCCAAGCTCTCTGACCAATATTGTCTTCATGGGGATGGGGGAACCCCTTGCCAACTACAACAGTGTTGTGCAGGCGATCCAGACCATTACAGGCAACAACGGCCTTCAGTTTTCCAGTCGCAGGGTCACCCTTTCCACAGTGGGGCTGGCTCCGAGGATAGATGATCTGGGACGCGACGTTAAGGTCAACCTGGCCGTGTCCCTGAATGCTGCAGACAATGATACCCGAAACAAGTTGATGCCCATCAACCGCACCTATCCCATCGAAATGATCCTCTCTGCCTGCCGCAGGTTTCCGCTCCCGTCGCGCCGGACGATCATGTTTGAATATGTCCTGATTGCAGGGGTGAACGATGCCCCCACGGATGCGGAGCGTCTGGCAAGGCTGTTGAGACCTTTGCGGGCTAAGATCAACTTAATACCCTTTAATCCGTACGAGGGAACTGAGTTTAAGAGACCTGAGGAAGATGTCATCCTCGCTTTTCAAAAGGTTCTACTGGATCATCACTACACAGCCATTATCCGTCATAGTAAGGGGGGCGACATCGGCGCGGCCTGTGGACAGCTCCGCGCCGGGGCAGAGCTGAAAGCTCAACGCTCAAGGCTCAAAGGGCAGGAAGATTGATCCTTTTTTGCCTTTGAGCTTTCAGCTTCAACATGGAGTTCTATATGGGCTGGCTTTCACTGTCGAGCCAATTGTGTTATATAGGATTGCGGATTTTGGATTAGAAAGGAATCCTATGGACATATCTGGCATGCAAAAATCGCTGCTTAAGAACATTGAAAGGCCTGACACCATAGACCCGGGTGTGCTTCAGGTGCTCGACTATGCCTACAGGACACAGAGGGATATTGAGATCAAGATTGACCAGCCGGAATTTACCTCTCTGTGTCCCATATCAGGCCTTCCGGACTTTGGGTGTATCGTGATTCATTACAAACCAAATGACAAGATTGTTGAATTGAAGTCCCTGAAATATTACCTGTTGCAATATCGCAGTGTCGGCATCTTTTATGAGCACGTGGTCAATCGAATCCTGGAGGACCTGGTTTCGTTCGTCCGCCCCAAGTTTATGGAAGTAGAGGGAACGTTTACACCCCGGGGCGGCATAACCACTACTGCGAGGGTAGAATACACAGACAAAGGAAAGTGAACTAAAGTTCCTAAAATGCCTAAAGCCCGCCCTGGCGCTACGTGCCCAGATCAGCCTGCTACG
>DAOURD010000239.1:0-3978 GCA_030625295.1 Desulfobacterales bacterium
GAGACCCTGGTTGCCCTGAAACGACTCTCCAAGGATCCCAGAGATCGACATCGTTTGCCTATTCTTGAAGACGTCTTGAGGCAATTGCGTGGCGCTGCCGAGGAGGACGACCAAGGATAAGATTTCTTTGTGAAGTGCCTATGGAACGTTGGTGCAGAAAGTGCGTAGCTTTCAAATGTAGTTTTTTCTCTTTGGCCTTTGTCCAAAGGAAACAGCCCGGTTCACACAAGACGTCGTTACTCCCGGGTAACGCGGAACCTTTGCGCCAGAATGGAATCACCGATCTAAAACGGAGCCAAAATCACCGTCTAAAATCACGCCACCGGGACGAAAGGGGGCACTGCAGCATCTCGGCATAGAAGAAAGACTGCAAAGCTCCTATTGAAGGGAGGAGTGGACAGGGAGCCGGAAGCCGTTATCGGCTTGTGTTTTGAGACAACTAAAAAGGTGGGGTGAACTGAGTTCAATATGCCTGCAAAAGACGACACCATTCGAAGGTCATCATCAGGCCTCACTGTGATCACCACCCACATCAATACGGATTTTGACGCATTTGCCTCTATGCTGGCCGCAAAAAAGCTCTATCCAGATGCCCTTGTGGTTTTTCCTGGTTCCCAGGAAAAGAGTTTGAGGGACTTTTTTGTAAAATCTATGGTGTACATGTACAACATTGTAAAGATCAAGGACATCGACCTCAACGCCGTGGCCCGGCTCGTATTGGTGGATACCCGCCAGGCAAGCCGCATTGGCAAGTTTGCAAGTATCGTTCACCGCCCTGGTCTAGAAGTACACATATATGACCATCATCCTCCAATGCCTGATGATCTGTCCGGCAGCGTCGAGGTAACTCAGATAACCGGTGCGACGGTCACCATCCTGACAAAGATCCTGCGTCGCAAAAAAATCTCAATTACACACGAGGAAGCTACTATAATGGCTCTGGGTCTGTACGAAGACACGGGTTCCTTCACGTTTACATCCACGACAGAGGACGATTATCTTGCGGCGGCCTATCTCCTCTCCAAAGGGGCCAATCTGAATGTGGTCTCAGACATCATCATCCGGGAAATGACGCCGGAACAGGTCAGTCTCCTAAACGAAATGATTGAAGGGATCACCCACCGCACCGTAAATGGTGTTGACGTAGCTGTCACCAGTGTGTCTTGTGATACCTACGTAGCAGATTTTGCCCTGTTGATACACAAACTAAGGGATATACAGAATCTGGATGTCATCTTTGCCTTGGCCAGCATGGAAAATCGAGTACACATGATTGCTCGCAGCCGCCTCCCTGAGGTAGACGTTGGGAAAATTGCCATGGCTTTTGGCGGTGGCGGCCATCCCTCAGCGGCCTCAGCTACCATCAGAGGACAGACCCTGATCCAGATTGAAGAAAAACTCTTTGGTCTCTTGAACCAATTCATCAATCCTGAGCGGTCAGCGAGAGACCTGGTGTCCGCCCCTGCCATACACGTGGAACCGGCCGTGACTTTGAAGGAAGCCCACGATCTCCTTACCCGTTACAACGTGAATGTCCTTGTCGTACTGGAATCGGATAACCTTCTCGGCATTATCTCCCGTCAGGTCATAGAAAAGGCCATCCATCATAAACTCGAGCACGTGCCGGTGCGTGAATACATGACAATCAATATCGACACCGTGAGTCCTGATGCAACGCTTTCGGAAATTCAGGAAAAGATCATAGGCAACAAACAACGTTTACTTCCTGTGGTGGAAAATGGCCGTGTGGTAGGCGTTATTACAAGAACCGACCTGCTCAATATCCTTGTAAGCGAACCCGCGCGCATTCCTGAACTTACAGTGGACAGTAAGGAATGGCGCGCCAATGTGCGCGAAAGGAAAGTGGCCAAATTCCTCAGAGAGCGCCTTCCCGAAGAAATCATAGAGCTCCTGATGGCCGTTGGAAGAATTGCCGACTCCCTTGGGTACAATGCGTACGCCGTGGGCGGTTTTGTCAGGGACATCTTTCTGTACCAGGAGAACCTTGACACGGACGTGGTCATTGAAGGTGACGGCATCGAGTTTGCCAAGGCCCTAACTGCCTCCCTTGGTGGTCGGGTCCGCGCTCACGAGAAGTTCGGAACCGCTGTGGTGATTCTTTCGAACGGTCGAAAGATCGATGTAGCCACGGCACGGCTTGAATATTACGAGTCACCCGGGGCGCTTCCTACGGTAGAAACGGGCTCCATAAAGCTCGACCTGTATCGAAGAGATTTTACGATCAATACTCTGGCCATAGGACTCAATCCCGGCAGATTCGGCACCCTGATCGATTTCTTCGGAGCACAGAAAGATCTGAAGCGAAAAGTGATCCGCGTCTTGCACAATCTTAGCTTTGTGGAGGATCCCACACGGGTTTTCAGGGCCGTTCGGTTTGAGCAGAGGTTCGGTTTCAGGATAGGAAAACTGACGTCAGCACTGATCGAAAATGCTGTTAGAATGGACTTCTTCAGGGAGCTGAGCGGACGACGGCTATTTTCCGAACTTCGCCAGATCTTAGAGGAAGACAAGCCTGTCATGGCCCTGCGGCGCCTCAACGAATACAACCTCCTGAAAGTGATACATCCGAAAATCGTTTATGACTCGGCCCTGGAAGCACTCCTCCATTCAGTTGAAAATGTCCTTACCTGGCACCACCTGCTTTTTTTAGAAGAGCCATGTCGAGAGTGGATCGTCTACCTTCTGGCCCTTATAAGGTCCTTTGATCAAGGCGACGCAGGGGCCTTGTGTGACCGCCTCCAGCTTACCCCGCGGCATCGGAAAGTCTTGATCGATGAAAAGACAAAGGCAGAGGCGTGCCTGAAATGGATGGTATCTTTACAAATACTCAAAAACAGCGACCTTTACAGAAAGCTTCACCCGTTCCACATTGAGTCCCTGCTCTATATAATGGCATGTACCACTCGCAATTCGATCAAGCGAGCCATTTCCGATTACATTACCCGATTAAGATCAACAAAAACATTGCTAACTGGCAAGTATCTCAAGGAAATAGGCTTTAAGCCCGGCCCCATCTACCGGGAGATCCTGGATAGCCTTCTTGATGCACGCTTAAACGGCGAGGTCAAGACGCTGCTTGATGAGGTAGAATTTGTGCGGAAAAATTGGAAAGTTGGTTGATTGCGGAATGCGGGGAATGTCCTCAAGCCGACAGGCGCTATGTTCTCAAGCCGACAGGCGCTATGCGGAATGCGGAATTAGAATCCAAAATCCAGACCCACATCCGCCCTGAATGAAGAACCAAAAAAAAATAAATTTCGTGTTTTCAAGCTTTCGTGTTTTGCGGCGGTCGCCTTGAGAAAATATGCCAGAAAAAAGATGAATTTCGTTATTGAGAGACTAAATCCGAAATCCGTACTGTTTTCAAGGCGTCAGCCGCAAATCCGAAATCCGAAATGGACTCCGTATGTTCCAAGGCTTTGAACTCAAGAACTTGGTCGTCATGATCGTGCCGCTGCTCTTCGCGGTCACGTTTCACGAGGTGGCCCACGGCTGGGTAGCCTATCGGCTGGGAGACCCCACTGCCAAATGGGCCGGAAGGCTGACTCTAAATCCCCTCAAGCATCTTGACCCTATGGGCTCCTTTGTTCTCCCCCTGATGCTCTTCTTTTTCAGATCACCCATTATTTTCGGGTATGCAAAGCCGGTTCCGGTCAATTTCAACAATCTGGCTAACCGACGGCGTGATATGATCCTGGTGGCCGCAGCCGGCCCCGCAGTCAACATGTTATGTGCCTTCCTGAGCGGCCTGTTATTCAAACAGCTAATTGCTATTAGCCCGTGGTGGGGCAAGTCGATCTTTTCAGGGGTTTTAATGGATCTGGCAGCAATGCTCGAATTCGGTGTGATCATCAATGTCATTCTTGCCATATTCAACATGATCCCGATCCCACCCCTTGACGGGGGTCGGGTCCTGGCAGGCCTCCTGCCACCAGCTCAAGCCGCTCAACTGGCACG
>DAOURD010000229.1:0-4035 GCA_030625295.1 Desulfobacterales bacterium
GCGAACCTGCCCGCGCTCGATGATCAGCTTTGCCGGAAAAGGATTCACACCGGAAATGCCTTCTCCATGTTTTATTAGTGCTTTGAGATCAGCCATCAGTTTCCCCTGATTTGATGACAAACCAGGTGATGAGTTCGAAATCTGATGACTCCGTGGCCTGCTCGTGCTTGTCGGGGATCACAAAATCCCGGCCGGACTGCAGCCCGGCAGCGGTCCGTTTTTGGAACGTGCGGACGATTGCGTTGATAGCCTTGACCAGCGAATCGCTGTACTTCTCCATCTTCGCTCCGTTTTCCGTCTCCCGGTCAAACAGGTCGCAGAGCGCCTGATACGGCGCGGCTTTGCCGACACTGAGTTTCTGGAACATGGAAAGGGTATTCTTTGCCTGAGTAAAGGCGAAGCGGACGGTGCCATCATCGCGGATATAGAGCAGGTAATACCGCCCCAACGGATTAACGTTGGAGGATCGTTTCTCCTGCGGCGGGTTCCTGTGCCGCAAGCAGAAGATCACACCGGGCTTCACGCTCTTGTGCCAGTTCTTATCAAACAGCCCAGCGTCCTTCATTCCGTCAAGCGTCGGTGTCACGGCATAGAGGCCCAGCGGGGCTTCCTCCAGTTGTTTGCGGTTACTGGCCAGGAAATTCATGAGCTCAACCCGGAAATCGTCGAGCGTGAATTCACTGAGCGAGACGTTGTCGTCCATCTCCTCCAGATCGATTACCTCGTCTCTGAGCCGGATGAGCTGCTTCTCACGATAGGACAGTTCTTCAGCAACCAGAGCTTCGAGTTGATCGGGATCGAGCAAGTTGTCCACGCCGCTGGGCCTTTTTCTCTGTTTTGTCAGGGTCAAGTGATTGAATGAATTGTGGTTCTCCGAACAAGAACCGAAGATGATCGATCTGGTCGAGTTGTTCCTTCAGGGCAGCATAGGCGTAAATCGTGAAATAAGCGGAGACGAATGAAAGATCTGAGCCTTGGAGGATCTTCTCTTTGAGAAAATCACCTATCGTTCCACGATGGTGGTTGTCCCGGATGCCGGATGTTTTTAAGCTGGATGATGTCATGCGCAGTATTTCCTCTGATTCTGGCGCTTGATCATTTCTGGCCTTTCCCGATTTTGCCCACCCTCGAGATCCTGAACGGTATCGCCCTTGATGCGGAACAGCTTGCAACTTAGGGTCGGACCAAGCTATCCTGTTGATCTTCAAGGATAAACATTCCAACAACAGGTGTTTTGAGACCTTAAGGTGCTATTTTCAAGGGCAAAATCATCACTATAAGGAGTGTCTCCAACTTCTCCTCTTTACCACAAAAAGGGAAAAAGCTCATAGCTCCCCAGTGGAATATGCTACGCTCCAGTTGAATGCGCTTCGGATTCAACAAGGCAGGCATTCCACCCCAGTACGATCTAAAAGACCTACGGGGCGGGCAAAGCTGATAGCTTATGGCCAGGGCGTTTGAGGGTTCGAATCTTACAAAACCCCCGTAATCTTATCACTTAGGTTTTTGGTGATAAGATTATCTTATCAACCTTCCTCCTTTTGCCATTCAGCATCAGGCACTCGTCCCAGACACCGCACCTTACCAGCTTTCCGTAGGTCTGCAAGCGCCCTTTGAAGAGTTGGATAGCTCACACCAGGGCACGCTTGTCTCAAGTCGGCGATCTTGAATCGTTCGGGAAGTCGATTAAAAGCACGGCGGACCATTTCTCGCTTGGCGCCCCGAGCCGAAGTGATCGCTCCGACTCTGTCCTCGAATTCCTTGTATGCTGCGGTAAGCATTCCCAGAAAGTAATTCCACCAGGGTCGGAGGTCATGATGCGCCTCATGCCATCCAGCGGAACTCTTCAGCAGGGCCTCGTAATAGGTCTCTTTGCTCTCTTCCACGATTCGCTCCAGGCTGATATACCGGCCTACTTCGTAGCCATTCTGGTAGAGCAGTAGCAGAGTAAGGAGCCGTCCGATCCGGCCATTCCCATCCCAGAAGGGATGAATGCATTCGAAATCAAGAACAAATGAGGCAATAAAAAACAGGGGATCTGCCTCACCCTGATCAAGGGCCTGGTTGAATAAGGCAATTAAGCGTTCCATGAATTCCGGGGTGGCCAAAGCCGAGACCGTTTGAAATCGTACAAACTGCCTCCCGTCTGAACCCACCTCAAGGATTGCGTTGTCCTTTTTTTTCCACGACCCTCCGGTTTCCTCGGTATAGCGATAGAGGGTCCGATGCCAGTTTCTGATCAAATGCGAAGATAATTGGATCCTATTGTAGTTCGTGTGAATATCAGCCAGGACGTCTCGATATCCCGCCACTTCCTGTTCCGAACGATCCTTTGGTTTTGCCTTCTGCATCACTATCCGGTCAACGCGGCCCGGGGCAACGGTAATGCCTTCTATTCTGTTTGAGGACTCAGCGCTTTGAACCATCGCAACTCGACGCAACGTCTCCAATACTTCGGGGAACTGTTCGCTGTAAAGCCCCTGTCTCCCTCGGAATTCACCTAACGCCCGGATAGTCATGACTTGCGAATGGTTTACGGGCGTCTCTTGAAGATAGTCAAACTCGAATGACCTCATACCGTCTTGCCTCCGTAGGGCGCGGTGCATTCCTTCACCTGCATCGGTTCGCTAAACAGGTTACCAACTACTATTTGGCCTGGTTCCAGAACTACTGGCATAGAAGAAGACCTCGCGGTTGGATAGCATGAACAAAGCCCCAGGTGGTTTCTTGTGCAGTTGCTGGGGTCCTGGGGTCGGACCTATCCTGTTGATCTTCAAGGATAAACATTCCCAAAACAGGTGTTTTGAGACCTTAAAGTGCTATTTCCAAGAACAAAATTATCACTATAAGGAGTGTCTCCAAATGTGGGATTGTTCCTCGATTATACCTCCAGGCGCAGCTTTCCTGTCAATAATACTTGCATTAGGCCCTTTTTCAATGATTTTAGCTGCTCCTTGTAATTCGATTCTTTTTCGATGTCGTCATCCACTGGATCCAAGACCTCATCAACTTTTTTTGCTTGTTCACAAGTCTTTGCGTCAGGCCTTTTTTGAGCACTTTTGTCTTTTCGATAATCTTGGCCGTCTTCTCAATTGGATCGTCCAGTGTTGTTAAGATTTTGGCGATCTTTTTTTGTTCGGGAGGTGGAGGCAATAAAACCAACATTTCTGGGAGTCCTTTCTATTTGAATGATATGTATCCGGCAGGACCTATTATCAGGTGATCGAGTGGGGTCAGATCAACGGCGCGGCAGGCCTTGTTCAGTTTCTCCCTCAGAGATAAATCGTGCTGGCTGGGTCTTAGATCGCCGGAAGGGTGATTGTGGACGAAGATGAGCCCTGAGGCATTCAGTTCAAAAGCCTTTCTTCTGATGAGTTTTCGCAACCATGATTTGGTTGACAGAAGGGGCAGGTAGACGTACATTATAGTCATAATGACTATATAGACCCTTTATAGCAAAACAGATCGGAGAGTGCATCATGCCTAAAGTCTCTGTTGCCCATATCAAGAGCCATTTGTCAGAAATCATGGCCAAATGCGCGTACAATCACGAACGGTTCATCATCACCCGTCGCAACAAGCCAGTGGCCGCCCTAGTGAGTATCGAGGATCTGCGTATCATTGAGCAGCACGAGGAGCGGGCCGGGCTTGCCGGAATTGCCGGCAAGTGGCCGGAGTTCGACGAAGTAGCCGCCAGCATGGGCGATATCGCCGAGCTCCGCCGTGCGGGTGGGGGCGGCCGCAATGTATCTCTTTGATACCGACGTCATCACCAATATCCTCAAAAAACAGCCCTCACCGACCCTGCTTGCCCGGCTCGAATCACTGCCCCAACAGCACCAGTTCATCACCACTATTACCATCTCTGAAATCGTTTATGGTGCTTATAAAAGCAACCGGCCCCGCTTTCATCTCCAAAATCTGGAGGAAATCCTCCTGCCCAGAGTCAATGTCATTGGCCTTGATCTCAAGGCTGGATGGATCTGCGGCCGGTTGCGGGCCCGTCTCGAAAAAGAAGGCCGGCTGCTCCCCCTT
>DAOURD010000289.1:0-3466 GCA_030625295.1 Desulfobacterales bacterium
TATTACAGGGTTGTTTTCAATGCATACGATTTTTACCACCAAGAATTCATTAACAGGACGGTAGGGGCGAGTTTATCTCGCCCGGATTCATCAATACGACAGCCTCTGGCGGGCGACATAAAGTCGCCCCTACAATTATTCTGGCTGACCCTTGTTATTGAATAGATGTCTTTCAAGGGCTAAATAGTGTCTGAACGAAAACCCTTAATTGCGAGGTGTCATTGCGAGGAGTGAGGAACGAACGACGAAGCAATCTCTTCATTTTTAGGAGATTGCTTCGGTCGTACCTCCCTCGCAATGACAGGAAAACTGTGATTCAGGGAGTTTTCGTTCAAGGGCTAAATGGAAGTTCGAGATATGCCCGTCGAGATGGCATCTAATCACAGGTACGTCTGGGGCAGCTTGATCACAGGCATCGATGAGGGCATGGAATCTGTAGGACAAGTCTTCTTTGGCAAGAGGCTGTATATATTGCAGGAATCCATTCACAAAACCTGCATCGACAAACCCCTTGTCCTGCTTTATCCTGAGTCCTTCCATAAACCCTTCCAGGGTCGCATCCACGCAACGATCATCTGCCCACGCAACAGCGCCCACACCATCCAGGCGGTCCAGCCGCATCCTTACGGACAGGTTCAACAGGAAAAAGAGCAAACCCTCATGCACCGAAACCCCCTCGGAGCGTTCCAGCATGGGAGCATATTGTCTTGCGGTCACCAGTCTAACGTCTATGGATTCCTTCTGTGCCTTGACGACAAAGTCTCCGGCCGCATGATGCCAGGGAAAGACCTGCTCGAAGGTCTCGACATCATAATAAAGCGTCATAATCTTGGCGGCCTGGCTGTATATCTGCCACGCCTGTGGCCGAGAAAGGTGGCAGGGGTTTTTCTCGGTATCCCAAAGGACGAGGTTCTGGGAACCGTCTTTCTTATCAACTGACAGGTGGAATTCGTGGTATCGTTGAAGCCAATTTCCCAAAAACATTAGCGTGGAGGGGAGGAAGGCCTCACCCTGGAAGTAAGTCCGCGGCAAGAACGGGAAATCATATTTTGTATTCAGATGCTGCAAGACTTCAAACTCGCGAGACAGCCCCGCTTTTCCCCGTGACGTAACTGCTACGTTCATTACAAATGAAGCGCACACGTCATCGAGCCTCACCTCGATCCTGGCCGGGTGGTAGTCGCTGCCATGTTTTTCAGCATAGATCAGGATCTCTTCAATATCGGCCAGGGAGATATCTCTTTCCAGTTGCCTGCCTGTGGCATCGATTAACAGCCTATAGCCATCTTTTGAGATGACGTCTGTGATCCCTTTAAAATACTGGCCATAACTTAAGGTAGGACCATGAGGTGGGTCAGCCCCGCAACGCGTCAGGCGCATGGGGATCTGGGAAGTGAAGTCACTGAGCGGGACATAGCCGTGAGGGGATAGGGAGAGGTACTTGACTTTGGGAACTGTCATGAAACAGATTGACTATGGCATTTACAAAAGAACTGTTGGACCAGGAGCGGATGCTGGTTACTGGATGCTGGATGCTGGATCAAAGACGATGAACACAAAAGAAGTCTAAACAACCTGTCATTTCGAGCGAAACGAGAAATCTCTCCGATGTAATATGACACATTGGCTGAATCCGGCCTTTCACAAAACCATCAAAGTGGATCATCCAGTATCAAGTATCAAGTATCCAGCATCTGAACGTATTACCCACAAGACAAAAATTGGATAAGTGGCCGACAATGTGATCAAGCCCAAGGCTGCCTCAACGATAGCGCTCCAACTCTTTCAAAAACTTTGGCTCAACGTCAAATCCGTGCGCCAGGGCTTTGTCGCAATATTCCACGGCCTCCTTATGGGCCCCCTTCTCAAAATAGGCCAAGGCCAGGTTGTTGTGGGCAACAGCAAATGTAGGGTCAAGCTCCAAGGCCTTGTTGGCAGCAGCAATTGATTCATCCAGTCGGCCCTGCATAAAATAGGCACTGGCAAGGGTACTGTGGGCCTGGATAAACTTCGGGTTAATCGAGATCGCTTTTTCCAGGAAATCAATCGCCGTCTCCGGATCACCCCTCTGCACATAGGCAAAACCCAGATTTCCGTATGGCTGGGCAAATTTGGGCCTGACCGCAATGGCCCGCTGATTAAAATGGATACAGTCGTCCAAATCTCCCTTATGCAGATGGATGCCACCCAGGGCCACATATGCCTCGCCCAGGGTTGGGCATTCATTTACGGCAGCCATAAGTTCCTCCACAGCCTCATCCCACTTTTGTTGCTTGATCAGGCCCACGGCCAGATTGTAATGCGTCGTGCCGCACTCAGGGCTCTTGGCCAGGAGCGCTACCTGATCTTCAATATATTCTCTTGTTGTCTTTGGTTCTTTCATGATGTTCGTCTATAGCAAATCTGTCTCCCCATTGTCAACCGCCAACCTTTCCGAGCCAGGGCCATTCGAACAAAGGAGGGAATAGGTCCAAGGACCCACTCCCTCCTTGAATGGAATTTCATTTCCGCCACTAGCGCGCCCCTGTGCCCCTTCCAGATATATCCCTTCCAGCAAGAGGCTTGTAAAGCTGTATAATTGCATACTTCATAATGTCCAGCGACTTATTGTCGGTTATAAAACCCATCAGGATCTTCTCTCCCTCTTCCGGAAGCACCCCGGCATTGGAAGCATCAAAGGTCAAGTCCGGGAAGCCCTTCACAAGCTTCTTTTGCTCCTTCTTGTTGATGCCCACCTGAACCGCCTTTTTGCCATCTATTTCCTGAATCTGATCTGCCAATCCAGCCTCTTCAATCTGCTTGAGTTTGTCGTCATCCAAAAAGACATTGATGTAATAGTCAGCCATCTAAACACCTCCTGTTGATAAAATCGCTTCATAAAATCGCTTTACGATTTTATATCGCCTCTTTATACGATATGCTTTCTGGCCAGAACGCGCAACCCCCCTTTCGTTCGTAAAATTTGTTGTTTGCACGGTTGTATGCTGCCTTGAAAAATCGGTTCTCTATACTATAACTATGATCTCCTGTCAAGAGCAGTCTGACCCATCAGCAACTTTCGGTGAATCTGTAACGCCTTGAGATTGCTTCGCTTCCCCCTCGTTGCACTCGGGGTTTCAGCTCACCGGAACAGGCTCCGCAATGTCGTTGCCATGAAAGAGATTGCTTCGCTTCGCTCGCAATGACAGCAACCCAGGTTTATTGAGAAGTCCCAAGGCTCTTGGCACTCTGCGCCATGCAGTGCGTGGTCGTCATCAACCTTGACACATAAGGCTATTTCTTCCTATACTCGCCCACCAAAAAGCAAATTCTCTATCATTCTTTCCTCCGGAGTAACAGATTCAATGGAATTTCAGAATTGCGTCAGAAATGAGTATGGCAAGTGTGATCTTCCGCCCAATACAATTAACAGAATAAAGGACGGGCTACGAAAATTGGATCTCGACGTTGGATACCTCACCT
The DNA here is from genome assembly GCA_030625295.1 of Desulfobacterales bacterium. Classification (GTDB taxonomy): domain Bacteria; phylum Desulfobacterota; class Desulfobacteria; order Desulfobacterales. Next base: position 3,463 of record DAOURD010000289.1, read on the forward strand.
TTCG
>DAOURD010000115.1:0-5408 GCA_030625295.1 Desulfobacterales bacterium
GTTATCAAGAGCCTGGATATCTAAAGGGCTGTTACGGACAAAGCGATTAATCCTATGTCCGCCCCTGGGGTCATTGAAAGTAATGAGTTGAGGGGGATTGCCGAGGAGATTTCGGGAAAACTGAATAAGGTTATGCAGAAGGTTGTAAGAGGTCAAGATTGAAACGTCCGATCACACAAGGGGATTCCATTTCTGAAGGGCAATTACTAAAAAGGGCCCGCGTGTGTCTTCAGATTGAGAGATGAGCCATGGCTGACCATAAAGAACGGACGAAAGGTGTTGTCGTCGCCCTTATGATTGGCGGCATTCTCTGCCTGCATTATTTCACTTTGCCTCACATGAGATACCACCACGCGGTTTACCGGATGTTTTTTTACCTGCCCCTGGTGCTGGGAAGTTTGTGGTTTGGACTGAAGGGAGCCTTATACGTTTCGGTTAGTGTTTCCGTGCTCTATCTTCCACATCTGATCAAAGAGTGGCAAGGGTTATCCCTTGAAAATTTTCACAAACTAATGGAAGGGACGCTGTACATTGTCATTGCTGTCATCCTTGGTTTGCTGGTTGAAAAGGAAAGAAACAAACACAGGGCCCTTCTTCGAGCCGAGAGCCTGGTTGCCGTTGGAAACGCTGTCTCGGAAGTAGCTCACGATATGAAAACGCCTCTTATGGCTATTGGTGGTTTTGCCCACCAGGTCTCCAGAAAGCTGGGGCAGGACGACCCTGGCCTGGGATTGGGGAGTGAAGTTTTGTGGTGTACGTTGTTTGAGAACTCTGGCAGATACTGGTTACTGGTTACTGGAATGAATGAGGAAGATTTTCCTTTTTTGCTATCCAGCATCCAGCATCGCAAAGCCTCGTCGGCCCGCCCTGGCGCGACATGCCTGAATCAAGCTGGAGTCCGTGCAAACGCGGTCTGGGCCAGGGTTTGAGACGAAGCTTCGCTAGTAAATCTCGTAACTATCTGTTCAAATGGAGAAATACGTATGGAAAAAGATCTGGTTTGTGGCATGGATGTCGATGAGGAAACAGCGGCTGCGAAAACGGAATATCATGGGAAGACCTATTTCTTCTGCGCGCAGAGCTGTAAGGAGAAATTCGAGAAAGCTCCCGAGAAGTACGTAAAGCAGAAAGACCGGGTCGAGGTCGTTCAGGAAGTCCTGGAAGCCGGGGCGACCGAGGACGTCTCTTTCAGCAAAGAGGATTTGAAAAGGCTGGATCTTCCCATAAAAGGCATTAGCTGCGCCAGTTGTGTGGTCAAGATCGAAAAGGGCCTCTCCCAATTGAGGGGTGTCCTCGACGCAAAGGTCAATTTTGCCACGCAAAGGGCTGCCATCACCTTTGATCCCGGCCAGGTCCACATAAGCGATTTCATCCGGACTATCCAGGAATTGGGCTATGAGGCCGGGGTCGAGAAGGTGACATTGCCCGTACAAGAGATGTCATGTGCCTCGTGTGTGGAGAAGGTCCAGACAGCCCTCCGTAATGTACCTGGGGTCATCCGAGCCGATGTCAACTTCGCCACTGAGAAGGCCACAGTGGAATATATTCCAGGGCAGGTGACGGTCAAGGACTTATCTAAAGCCGTCGAGGCCATCGGTTACACGATCCTGGAAATCGAACAAGGCGATGTAGTTGATAAAGAGAAGGCAGCCAGGGAGGCCGAGTTTAAGAAACTGAAACATAAGTTTACGGCCGGTGTTATCCTGGTGATCCCTCTTTTTGTATTGGTCCACTGGGATAAATTGGGCCTTTCCCAAATATGGGCGATGAGCAAGCAGACCAGTTTCTTCATTCAACTCATTTTCCAAACCCCGATTCAATTCTGGGTTGGATGGCAGTTCTACAAAGGCGCTTGGGCAGCAGCCAGACATAAGACCAGCGATATGAACACCTTGATTGCTGTAGGCACTTCAGCGGCTTATCTATATAGTCTTCTGGCCACATTCTTCCCGTGGATGTTTGCTGCAAAAGGCCTGCTCCCTGAGGTGTACTTTGACACGGCCGGGGCCATTATTGTCCTGATTCTCCTGGGCCGTCTATTAGAAGCCAGGGCCAAGGGCCAGACATCAGAGGCCATTAAGAAGTTGATCGGCCTTCAAGCCAAGACAGCCATGGTCGTCCGGGAAGGCCAGGAAACTGAGATCCCCATAGAGGAGGTTCAAATCGGCGATACAGTCGTCGTCAGGCCTGGGGAAAAGATTCCGGTGGATGGGATCGTCCTGGAGGGTCACTCCTCTGTGGACGAATCCATGGTAACGGGGGAGTCGATTCCTGTGGAGAAGACCGCAGGTGAAGACGTCATTGGGGCTACCCTGAACAAGACGGGTACTTTCAAATTCAAGGCCACCAAGGTTGGAAAGGACACCATGCTGGCGCAGATCATCAAGATGGTGGAGGAGGCTCAGGGGTCCAAGCCCCCTATTGCGAGGCTGGCCGACATTATCGCCAGCTACTTTGTCCCGGCTGTCATCGGGATTGCGGTGCTCACTTTCGTGATCTGGTATTTCTTCGGGCCGGCACCGGCACTGACGTATGCGGTGCTCAATTTCGTAGCGGTGATGATAATTGCGTGCCCGTGTGCCTTGGGCCTGGCAACCCCTACATCTATCATGGTGGGCACGGGAAAGGGTGCAGAACACGGGGTCCTCATCCGGGGCGGGGAGGCCCTCGAGATGACCCACAAACTGAATGCCATTGTATTGGACAAAACCGGAACGATCACAAAGGGAGAGCCCTCGGTCACAGACGTGGTGGAGGCTCGAGGAGTTCGACGAGAAGAGGTCTTGCGACTGGCTGCCTCGGCAGAAAAGGGCTCGGAACATCCTCTGGGGGAGGCTATTGTCAATAAAGCCAAGGAAACACAACTTGAACTAGAGGCCTCCACGGATTTCAACGCCATTCCTGGTCATGGGATTGAGGCCACGATCGGCGAGAAGCGGGTCCTGTTGGGAAACATTAAATTGATGAAGGATAGAGCAATCTCTTTAGGTGACATGGAACAACGGGCCGAAGATCTTTCCCGTGAAGGGAAAACCCCGATGTTCGTGGCCGTGGATGGAAAACTTGCCGGTATTATTGCCGTGGCCGACACGTTGAAGGAAAACTCCAAGACCGCCCTTGCTGCCCTGCGAAACCTCGGTCTGGAGGTCGTGATGTTGACGGGGGACAACCGAAGGACTGCCAAGGCCATTGCGAGGCAGGTAGGTGTAGATCGTGTCCTGGCAGAGGTTCTTCCTGACCAGAAGGCCGAACAGGTGAAAACACTTCAGGCCGAAGGAAAAAAAGTGGGAATGGTAGGTGACGGGATCAACGATGCGCCTGCCCTGGTCCAGGCGGATGTGGGGATTGCCATCGGCACTGGAACCGACGTGGCCATGGAATCAGCGGACATCACCCTAATCAGTGGCGATCTCAGCGGGGTTGTAACTGCTATCTCCTTGAGCAAGGCGACAGTTCGGAACATCAAGCAGAACCTCTTCTGGGCCTTTGCTTACAACACGATCCTCATTCCCGTGGCTGCGGGCGTGCTCTTCCCCTTCTTTGGAATCCTCCTTAACCCCATCTTTGCGGCGGCTGCGATGGGGCTTTCTTCAGTAACCGTGGTGAGCAATGCCTTGAGGCTGAGACGGTTCAGACCGCCTGCGGTGGCTGTGTGATCGCCAGGTCGCCATGAAGAGAACAACGCTTTGAGGCTATATTACCTCTGATACAAACAGGACTTGTCTTAGGGGCACGACCGCAAAGAAAATGGCAAGTAACAAATAGACGCAAGGAGGGAGGTGAGGACCATGGCAATCGATCCAGTCTGCAAAATGGAACTGGATGAGAAGAAGGCGGCCGTCACATACGAGTACAAAGGGAAGATCTATTATTTCTGTGCAGTAGGATGTAAAGAAAAATTCGTAAAGGAGCCTGAAAAATACGCTGAGGGGGAGAAATAGACATTAGATTAAGGGTACTTTTCAGTTCTGAAACAGGTGGCTGTGTTCATCTCTTTGAGCACAGTCATCGCGGCAATCAATGCAAGATTCTTAAGGGTCATGAAATGAAGGCTGTGCCGAATGGTTCTGTGTTGAACTTCATCAGTTGTAATACCACTAGATTCTGGAGGTTCCAGGGGGAGAATGTGAACGGAGAAATCCTTCCAGTAAAAGCACTTATACTTATTGCGATCATCTCTATTTCCTTTTTGGGATGCACTGCGCGCAAGGAATATGCGTATGAGAGCATCACGGCAGACTACGGCTTGAAACGTTTCAAGATAAGAGAGGGAGCAAAACCGCAATGTAAGCCCGATTTGAGTGACCTAAAGAGACCGATTTCCATACTCGATGCCATCAGGATTGCCATTTACAATAACCCTGACATCGATCTTGCAATTTCCCGCATCAGGCAGTCAGAAGCCACCATTGATGAGGCCAATGCCGTTTTCTGGCCATCACTATCCTTTTACACGGAATATACAAAAGCGGACGCACCATCGACGTATCTGTTCAAGAAGATCGACCAGAGGAAATTCCAGATCGGGACAGATTTCAATGATCCGGGCAAAGTCGAAAATTTTGAAACAGGGTTTTCGGCCAGGTACAATATCTACAATGGCGGCAGGGACATATTGCGAAAAAAGATAGCCGAGACCGGGCTGGAAATTGACCAGATGGACCGGCTGACAGTAGAAAACGCCTTGGTCGCATCGGTCATTCAGACATACTACAATACGCTGGCAGCACTCGATTTTATGAATATTGCCAATAAGTCTGTTGCAACGGTTGACTCACAGTTACGCATCATGCTGGTGAAATTCAAGGCGGGCGGGGTCTTAAAGTCAGACATCCTTTCTTTGAAGGTCCGGCTGGCACAGACCAAGGAGAATCTTATCAGGGCTGAAAACAATTATAAGCTTTCCCTGGCTGCCCTGGCAAATCTGCTGGGGGCTGATGCCGATACGGAAATTGAGCTGTCCGGCGCTGAATGGCAGCCTGTGGAACTCCCGGCCGATTATAGCGCCGGCATTGTTGCAGCATTTGCTATGAGGCCGGAATTGCTCAAGGTGAGGCAGCAGATCATCCAGTCTAAGATGGCCCTGGATATGGAAAAGGGCGGATATCTGCCCCGTGTTGATGCCCAGGGAAGATACTATGCTGATGATTCGGACCTTTCATATGAGAGGAAAAGAGCCAACTGGGTGGCAGGGGCGCTTTTCAACTGGGATATTTTTAACGGCTTCAGTACAAACGCCAAGGTCCAGAAGGCGAGGGCAGTGCTGAATCAGATGTTGGCTGCGGACCGCAAGGCCACGCAGTCCGTTCAATTGGATGTGAAAACCGCGTATCTAAGATTCTCCGAGGCAAAAGCCAGGCTTGCGGTTGCCCAGGCAAGTGTTGCCCATGCAGAAGAATCGTTGAACC
>DAOURD010000168.1:0-4535 GCA_030625295.1 Desulfobacterales bacterium
AGAAAGCGATATCGACGCTATCATAGAACCAGATGTTCCTGCGACCAAATTTTAGCCCATTACCACGCATTGAATCGAACATATTATTGGCCGATATTCGTTTTGATTCGGGCAAAGCATCTCGGATTTGGAAACAGCTAGGGAGGTTTTGAAATGGCTCGTGTTACTATTGAAGATTGCTTAAGGCGGGTTGAGAACCGCTTCTTGCTTGTTCATGCTGTTGCCAGGCGGGTTCGGCAAGTGCGGTAATGGCCATGGATGTGGCCCCTCAGGACGTCATCACCCGGGACAACGTGTCGCTCAAGGTGAATGCCGTCATCTACTTTAGAGTCATGGACCCGGTAAGGGCGATTATCGAGGTGGAAAAATACATGTATGCCACATCCCAGCTCGCCCAGACCACCCTTCGCAGTGTGTGCGGTCAGGCTGAACTGGACGAACTTCTTTCTGAGCGGGAAAAGATAAACACTCAGCTCCAGGAAATCCTGGATACCCAGACTGATCCATGGGGAATCAAGGTATCCACCGTGGAGGTCAAGCATATCGATCTCCCACAGGAAATGCAGCGAGCCATGGCCAAGCAGGCAGAGGCAGAGCGAGAGCGGCGTGCCAAGGTCATAAATGCAGAAGGAGAGTATCAGGCGGCCAGCAGGCTGGCAGAGGCTGCCACCATCATGCGGGAACACCCTATGGCCTTGCAGTTGCGGTATCTCCAGACGCTTCGGGAGATCTCGGCTGAGAGCAATTCCACAACCCTGTTTCCTATCCCCATCGACCTTTTCAAGCCTTTTCTCTCTAGATAAAATCGCGCAGCGATTTTATAACTTGAGGAGGAGTTAGCGTGGCGAGAATCCTTGTGGTGGATGACGACGAAAACATCCGCCAGGACTATATGGAGGAATTATCTGATGACGGACATCAGGTCTCGGTTGCGGCCTCTGGGCATGAATTACTGAGGATAATTGATCTTTTTAAACCCGATGTTGTGATTTTGGACATCAAGCTTGGAAATTATGACGGCCTCGAACTACTGAAAGAGATCCGAAATGAATACTATAACCTGCCGGTCATTTTATGTAGCGCTTTCGAAACGTACAAGTATGACCTAAGGTCCATAAGCGCAGATTATTATGTGGTAAAGTCTTTTGACCTCTCTGAACTGAAAACAATGATAAACAGAGCGTTGAGGCACAGCGGCGTTGTTATGTGAGCGGGATGTGAGCCAGGATTCGTTTACATGATGGGTACTTCAGCGAGATGAGAAATAAATGGCCCAATTCCGATCATCATGTGATCTTTCCAATAGCAAACTAATACGAGCAAGCCAGGGGGTTAGTATGAAAGGCAGGAAGTTTTATGTTGGAAATCTCAGCCAGTCTATAACTAATAATGAATTGGAAGAATTGTTTGCCAATTATGGTGACGTTGAGAAAGTCAACATAATTGAAGGGAAAGGCTTTGAATTTGTTGAGATGTATAGCCGATCGGAAGCTGACAGGGCAAAACAAGCATTGAACGCTTCTGAGTTCAAAGAACGCACTCTGAGAGTTAACGAAGCTCGCCCGCCCAGAGGCGGACGAAGAGGGAGTTATCGAAGATATTAGCCTAATTGAGAGATAATCCGGATTTAATGGTAATATGCCAGGGACTTCATGTAGCAACGGGAAAACAGAGGTTCCCCCAAATTCCCACCAGTTGGAACTGGGAAGCTATAAACAGACACTAACCCAACTACCACTGCATGGCAAGGTCATGGGGAAGGAAACCAAATGAACGTCCTGTTAATCTATCCCGAGTTTCCAGATACATTCTGGAGTTTCAAGCACGCACTTAAATTCATTCATAAAAAGGCCGCCTTCCCACCGCTGGGCTTGCTGACACTGGGCGCGATGCTGCCCGAAGAATGGTCTAAGCGCTTGGTTGATGTCAATGTGACAAACCTTACTGAAAAAGATCTGGTGTGGGCTGATTGCGTGTTTATCAGCGGCATGGTTGTGCAAAGAGAGTCAGCACGTGAAACCATTGCCCGGTGCAAGGAGGCGGGCGTCAAGATTGTGGCTGGCGGACCACTCTTCACGAGTGAGTACCAGGAGTTTGGGGATGTCGATCATTTCGTGCTGAATGAGGCCGAACTGACCCTCCCGCCTTTTCTGGCGGATCTGGAAGTGGGTTGCGCCGAGCGCGTCTACGAGACATCCGAGTTTTGCGACATCCGGGAGACCCCACCTCCTATGTGGGAGTTGGCCGACCTGAAACGGTATGCCTCAATGAGTATCCAGTTTTCCAGAGGCTGCCCGTTCAATTGCGAGTTTTGCAACGTGACGGCGTTATTCGGGCACCGGCCACGCATCAAAACCGCCGAGCAGATTATTGCCGAATTGGATGGCCTCCACAACCTGGGTTGGCGTGGGCAGGTCTTCTTTGTGGATGATAACTTCATCGGAAACAAAAGGTATCTCAAGACCCAGCTCTTACCCGCGCTAATCGAATGGCAGAAAGACAAAAAAGGGATACCGTTTTTTACAGAAGCCTCTGTCAATCTGGCCGACGATGAGTCATTGATGGAGATGATGGTCAAGGCGGGGTTTGATACGGTCTTTATCGGGATCGAGACGCCAGATGAGAAAAGCCTGGCTGAATGCAACAAAAAACAGAACAAAAACCGTGATCTGGTCGAAGACGTAAAACGCATCCAGCGAACCGGCTTGCAAGTGCAGGGAGGCTTCATCGTCGGCTTCGACAGTGACACGCATTCCATCTTCCAACGGCAAATTGATTTCATCCAAGAAAGCGGGATTGTGACGGCGATGGTCGGCCTGCTTCAGGCCCCTGCTGGCACAAGACTCTATGAACGTTTGAAGCAAGAGGGCCGGCTGCTCGGTCATATGTCGGGCGATAACGTAGACGGCACAACTAACATAATTACCAAGATGGAGCTTAATGCATTGCGCGAGGGATATAAGAACATAATGAGCCACATTTATTCGCATAAGCACTATTATAAGCGCGTTAAGACCTTCCTGCGAGAGTATAAAGCGCCAAAAATCGAAATGCCGCTGGACTTTCAGCGCTTCTTGGCGTTCTTTCGTTCCAACGTCCGCTTGGGTATTTTCGGCAAGGAGCGATTCCGGTATTGGAGGCTCTTGTTGTGGACGCTTTTTCGTCGCCCTGAATTATTTTCACTAGCCGTCACACTGACCATTTACGGGCATCATTTCCGCAAAATTTGTGAATTACGGATTCTCTAAGAACTTGGCAGGATCGCCAATGGCCCTGCCCCATTTCCTATGATAGCCCCTATATGTGGTGTATGATTGCATACGAACCATTCGGGCTCATGGTCTAGATTAGTGGTTTTCCAAAGAGCAGGGCCTTTGCCTCTACCCAAACCCTTAACCTAGAAATGCTTGTTCGCTTCAGGCCGTCTATCGTTAGTCTGTAACCACTTTAAACGCTCTACAAGTCTCGTTCGTCAGACTCCGAGGCCTTCATAAGCATCCGTTTTGCCATCAACCACTTCATCACATCAGATTCCAGACACAGCCTGATGGCGTTCCAGCCCTGGTTTTAGCTCCGCAAATCATGTCTCTACACTCTTCTTAGCCAGGCATTTTCTTAGGCTGAAGGTTATATAGAAAGGTTGCATAGGAGTGGTTAGGCGACTTGAAACTTTTCGGGCTTGTTAAAAGAAGGGTGAGATGTTAGAAGTTCAGCTCTGAAGTGACTAAAGTGAGCTAAAGTGTCTAAAGTGCGATAGAATCGTGATCGTTGAGCGGATGTTTGCTCGGCGTTCCTGGGGATTCAGGAGTCAGAATCGTCAAGCAGCTTGTTCGCCTCCGCAAGAACATGGTGAAGGGTTATGCAACAAACGAAGTCTATTCTTGTAATAATTTCCTTGAGTTGTTAACTTTAGGCACTTTAGCTCATTTTAGTTCACCCTGGACCAGACCCTGGCCCAGACCGGGATTTATCAGCTTATAGTCCATAGGAAGCATGTCGCGCCAGGGCGGGCCGGGATTATAGGCTTGGTAGATTAATCTAAGCAGATAGCGCCCCTGGCCCAGACCGGGATGTTGGGGACGGACATCAATGCTAAAGCTGTCGCGCCAGGGCGGGCAGGGCGGGCTTTAGGCACTTGCACCAACAGTCCAATGGGCACTAGACAGCTAGGAACTTAGCTACGCTACGCAATTGGAATAATGGAATACTGGAATGATGGAATATTGGGTTTAAGAGGATTCCCGCATGCCACCCGCCTGCCAGCGCCACGCTCGTTGGCCAACAGCAATGCCGGCACACATGGCAATGGCGGGCAGGTCGCCACGCACGGCACGCAGTTTACATGCTAGCACCCGCCTGCCATCGCCACGCTCGCCGAGCAACTGGAATGCCAGCACACATGGCAATGGCGGGCAGGTCTCTGGCAATGGCGGGCAGGTTGGTCTTTTTATCTTCTACACTATTCCATTATTCCATCATTCCATCATTCCTATCCTGGGGTTGCAGCCAAGCTAATAAAGTGCCGTAATGTCAAC
>DAOURD010000235.1:0-3986 GCA_030625295.1 Desulfobacterales bacterium
GCCTGGCAGATCACGGTCGATGGAATTGTTTACACCGTTTCTCAAGACGGTACGGTGAGCTACAAAAAGCCGGTGAAACCTATCAAGGAGCCGATACCCATGATTTATTAAAAGAGGTTTTGGCCATTGGGGGGCAAAAAAGCCCTCCATGAAAATTCCATACCGGCATTAGAAAGGGGAGGGGAAAAGAAACCCCTTTCCTTTCTTTTTATTTGGGAGGTGGTTTGAGAACGTATCTTGAAGGAAATTTTTTAATGATTCAAAGTCCATACTCCAAAAGGCCGCAGGCTGCGAGATACAAGAGTAAAGTAATAAGCAATGACCAATGATAAATGGCTATTTGCAAATTTATACAAACCACGGTTTGTGACTTGCAGCCTGCAGTCTGAAGCTTGTCCTGGCTTTACCCTGGTTGAGCTGCTGATGATTGTAGTTATCGTTGGATTTTTGCTCTCCATGATGCCCAGGGTCTTCACAGAAGACAGTAATCAGAGGCGGTTTGACGAGACCAGAGAGAGAATGGAGGAGATCAAGAAGGCGATTCTGGGTATCCCCGGCAGTTATCTTGTAGAGGGTTCTCAGCGGTTTGGGGGCTATGTGGTGGATATGGGCAGGCTGCCTGTACTGAATGGAGACGGACAGCCGGAAGACCTCTGGGAGCAGAACGGCCAGGTTGGAAAGTCTTACAGCAGCAAGTGCCGCCGTCTCATCGGCTGGGGCGGGCCATATATAGAGAAACCCCATAGCGGAGTTCTTAGGGATGGCTGGGGTAATCCCCTGGTTTTTAAGGATTCATTCACCTGCTCCCTGGAGATTGCCAGGGGGGATATGATCATTGTGAGCTGCGGGTCGGACGGCCTTTCCGGGGGAAGCGGATACGGCGAAGATATCAAACTGGAGATACGAAGGTCCCAATATATGGCCCAGGTGGCCGGGCAGGCGGCAGAAGACATAACCGACGTAATAGTTTGCTTTAACAGCGGAGGCAAGGTTATGGAGAGAAAAATTACCGGGTTGGGGCCGGGTAAGGTTTTCCGTTTTGAATCACGTGGCCAGGGGGAGCCGGAGGAGCCCCTTCCCGGGAGAGATTATTGCGATATCCCGGTGGGCCAGGCGGTCATAGTGTCAAGCTCCTTCAAGCTAATCCATTTCTATGTTGAGCCGGCAGTGAACTGGCTTGGAACTGTGTATTGACAGAGGTCTGTCTGAGAAATGAATCATGAAGCCTGAAAGCGGTGCAGTCCTTATAGCCGTCCTGTTCATGCTGATATCACTTATCGGCACTATCCTTGTTTGTGCCTTTCCTCTTGCTAAGGAAGCAGATGATGAGATCCGCCACAGAATCACCATGCAGAGGATCAAGGAGATAAAAAGGGCCATGCTTGGCAGGATCGCGGAAAAGGAGGGGGGAGAAGATATCAACGTATTCGGCAGCGCCTGCGGGGGCTTTTTGAGTGATTTCGGGATGGCTTCGGATGGAAGGAGCGGATTTCCCGATCCATTTGGTACGCGAAACTTTCTGGATGTGCTGCTCAGGGGGAAGGAGATTACTGATCCTCAAGGCATTGGCTGGGAAAAATGGCACTACGATCCGGATAAGAAATACTGGGCCGGCTACAGAGGTGAGCGTTACCTGGTCCCCAACTCCTATGACAGCGACGGAAATCCCCAGTTCGTTGACGGGTGGGGGAACCCTTTTAAGATCATTCTGTCTGGCTGAGGCCACTGGCTGCGCGTCACGTGTCTTGGCGCGGACGGAAGAGTCGGCGGGGTTGGTTATGCGGCCGACATTGTGGACAGGATTTTTTTTGTAGCCCATGATGAGGACATAATAATCGAGGTTGCCAACAGGACAGGAAGCTCGATTATACTTGATGTGGGATTGGTATTTCCCCTTTTCGGCAGAGTGATAGAAAGGTACACCGGGGAGCCCAAAGAGATTGGAAGGAGCGGAAAAGGCGAGTTCAGATTCAGTTTTCACCTGGATGATGTGGATGATGCCTCCGGCCCTCCGTGTGGGACATGCAAGATCGTCCTGAGAGATGAAACAGGCGGCGTTTTGCTGGCAAAGACGGTCTGCCTGCCAACAGGCAATGGCGAGGAGACACGAATAAGAGTGGATTATGAATCATGAGTCCATTGGTATAGATATGATTGGAGCCTATAGCAGCGCTCGTAACCATTCATGTTTGAAAAAGGTTCAACTTTCCAAGTTGTATGTTTGTAGATTTCGAAAAGACGGTTATCAGTTTCAGCGGCTGCGAATACCTTGTGACAGCAGCGATAAAGCCTATTACAGGAAAGCGCAAAAATAGGTTTGATAAGTTTTTGGAACCATTGAACCTGTGAACGGGTATCAGCGCTCTTACAAACGGAAATGATAAGGAGGAGAAATAGTGTCTTTTTTACTTAAGAGAATCTGGGTCATTTTAATTATCAGTTTTTTCTTCGTGGGAAGCGATGCCTTGATGGCGACGGTTCCGTCTGAGCAGAAAGAAAAATTACCCAAAGTGGCAATCGGGTCCGATATCCATGACTTTGGTGAGGTCTGGAGCGGTGAGATCTTAAAATATGTATTTGTGCTTGAAAATAAGGGAAACGGCAATCTGAATATCAAGAACGTTTCACCTGGGTGAGGGGTCTCAGTGGCCCGGTATGACCGGGTTATCCTTCCTGGAGGGAAGGGCGAGGTAGTACTTGAGCTTTCGACTGGAAGGCTCAGAGGAAAGGTCCAGAAGGCGGCCAAGGTAAGCACCAACGACCCTAATATGCCGAAGGTGAGGCTGCAATTAAGGGCCCTGATAAAGAAGTCATTCAATATTTCTCCCCAAGATTATGTACGATTCACAATTGACAGAGGTGAGGACTGGTCCAAGGAATTCAAGATCAGCTCTCCCAGGAAAAAGGAATTCAAGATTGTGAAGGTGAGTTCTCCGTCCAGGGCCATCAGCGCCACCTATACCTTGCTGCCGGATAAGGATAATCCTGATGCAGGCAATAAGTACAAACTAAAGGTCCTTATCTCTCCCGAGGCGCCGGTTGGAAATGTCAGGGGGGCAATCAAGATATATACGGACATTCCAGGCGCCTCTCCGGCGATGATACACCTTAGTGGCAGGATTGAGGGCTCCATACACTATCAACCCGAGCAGCTTACCTTTACGCCCATTATCAATGAAGGCGCAATTTCACGGACAGTGAATTTCCACAAGGCAAAAGGGGAAGGCTTTCGGATAGAAGAGGTGAAGACAGGTTCCGATGACCTCAAGTGGAAGATTATTCCCGTGGAAGAGGGAAAGAGTTATGTGCTCGTAGCCTACTGGACAAGGGATGACATAAAAAAGATGCACCGTGGCGTGATCCATGTCCTTACTGACAGCAAAGAAGAGAATCATTTGGATATACCCTATACTGTCTTTCCCGGTGTGGAGAAAAGAAAGTTTTGATCCAGGATTATGAAGGCGCCAACTTGAGGGAATATAAGGGTAGAGGGCCGAAAAATGGGGAAAAATTTATATAGAGTCTTATTTGCGGTAGTGTTCCTGGGGATTTTTTCTGCATGGACTGCCGGAAGAGCAGGTGCGGGGTGCGTGGGGGCGACCCAGACCTTTGAGTTCGGGGATACTGTAACCGAAAGCTGCACCTTCGACGGCGATATGGTCCGTCCTGCGGGATTGGCCGGCCATGGCCTGATTGTGGGGGCGGCCGGCATCACCATTGACGGAGCCGGCTTTTGCATTGACGGCGAAACTAAAGCCTGCGTCGGGGGAGAGGATAACGTCGCCGGAATATACGCAGAGAAGAACGCTTCCCAATCGATCGATGAAGTCACCATCAGGAATCTCGAGGTCAAGAACTTCTGCCACGGGATCCAGTTCATAAAGAAGGGACCCATGCCTTCAGCAATCTGTTTTTGGGTATGACTTTGCGTAATAGGTGAATATACAACCAACCCTTGTTTAAACATAAGTATTGAAACTTCTGTT
>DAOURD010000224.1:0-4060 GCA_030625295.1 Desulfobacterales bacterium
GGCGCCGAGGCATGGCAGCAATGGTTTGGATAGTTTCTTTATTGCTTTGGCAGAGTTCTCCAGTTCGCCCCCTATGTCCCAGTAGTGGTTTGCAGGAAACTCCAGCTTATCAAGGGTCGGCTTGATCTTGTCAAAGAGTTCGACACACTTAAGCACGGGGTGAATGGCGCTGACCGTTATGGTGCGCTCCTGATTGTAGCGCACGATACGGTTCAGTTCCCCCTGGCCATGTACATCGGCAATCTGATTGAGCGGAACGCTGGTTTTGCCGGACTGCGAATAGATGCCGATCGTGGCCAGATTGGACATGGAATCCCGTTCAGCCTTGATACCGCGGCCAACAATGGGGATCTCCACATTGCCCTGGTGAAAATCGGTTACAGTCACACCATCAATAAAGCCGCTCAGAGAGTCGGCCACATCCTGTGATGTCAATCCGGCGCGGCGGGCACGGGCCTGATCGACTTCAACCTTGGCCATCATAACCCGGTTGTTCCAATCCTGTTTGATATCTATTGTGCCGGGTATCTTTCTGAGCCCTGCCTTTAATTGTTCGGCCTGCTCTGTCAATACATCCGTATTGGGACCGCTGAGCCGGATCTCCAGTATTCCGGGTTCGCTGCCCCCCAGCCACATGGACTTTACCCTTCCGCGGACATTGGGGAAGTTGTTCAGCAGATACTGGCGTGTACGCAGGACAAGTTCATGCACCTGCTCCATTGTTTGCGTATTGACGATAAGGGTTGCATTAAACGGGTCCGGATCCACCGGTGACAGTGAGAGAAAAAAGCGCGGACCGCCGGTTCCCACATAGGCAATTGTCCCGGTGATTTCCGGGTTTTCCTTTTTATCCTGCAGCCAGGCGCTAAACTTCCGCACCGTCCTGTCGGTCTCCTCGATGCGGGTTCCGGCAGGGAGGTCGAGGTAGACCAGATACTGGTTTCGATCCCCTGATGGAAAGAGGCTTTGCGGTACTAAAGTGAACCCATATATTGCAGCAACAAAAGCAGCGCCCACCACGCCGAGCACAAGGGCGCGATTGCGTAGACCAGCTTCCAGAATTTTACGGTAGACCTGATAGAATCTGCCCTGGTATGGGTCATACTGATTGTTTTCGTCGCTGTTGGCAGCAGGCTTGACCTTCATAAACCAGTAACACAAGCTGGTGGAAGAAAACATGGAAAAGAACCACGACCCCATGAGCAGAATAACCATAACCTGACCCAAAGATTTGGTATAATCACCCGAGCTTCCAATTTGAAGGATGATTGGCCCAAAGGCAAAAACAGTCGTGAGCGTACTGGTCAAAAGCGGAACCGCAAGAGACCTTCCTGTTTTTAAAACCGCATCCCTGCGTGGCATTCCTTTTTCCAGATTTACCTTGATATCATCGGAGATCACAATGGCATTATCCACAAACATGCCCAATGCTATAATCATTGTGGCCAGGGACATTCGCTGCA
This sequence comes from Desulfobacterales bacterium, assembly GCA_030625295.1. Taxonomy (GTDB): domain Bacteria; phylum Desulfobacterota; class Desulfobacteria; order Desulfobacterales. Next base: position 1,464 of record DAOURD010000224.1, read on the forward strand.
GCTCTATGCCGAATACACTCATCATCACGATGCCGAATAGCATCACAAGCGGAATGAATGAGCCGACAATCAAACCGATTCTAAACCCCAAAAGCAGCATAACCATCGTCAGGACGATGGCCACACTTTCGATCACATTAACCAGCATCCCGTTGACGGACTTTTTGATAAGGGTGGGCTGGAATGTGGCAAAATCAAGCTTATAGCCCCAGGGAAGGGATTGTTCTATCTCCTTGACCTTTTTCTCCAGCCGCTCGCCAAACCCTACTGCATCGACGCCCCTAAGGAGAAAAATGCTCAAAACAATGGCCTGGTGGCCATTGTAGTAGGCAGGGTTCTGGATCGGCTCTACATATGCTTTCCTGATTGTTGCGATATCGCGCAACGGGATCGACCCCTGGGTCCCGGCAATCGGTATGAGAACGTCGCCGATCTCCTCTATGGATTTGAACCAGCCCAATGTTTCGACGACAATTTCCACATCGTTGATGTTCAGCCTGCCGCCGGGGCGGAGGACATTTTGCTGCTTCAGGCTTTTTCCTATTACACTGGTGTCGATTCCTAATTGAGTCAGTTTGGCGTTTGAAAATTCCATATAGATGCGCTCTTCCTGCACACCGGTCAGATCAATCTTCTGGATCCCTTCCATTAAGTTGAGGCGCTCGCGCATTTCTCGGGCTGTTTCACGCATTTCCGCCATGGAAAATCCATCGCTGTAGAGCGCAATGGTTGCTATGGCCGTATCGCCGAATGTATCGTCCACCATCGGGCCGATTGTGCCTTTTGGCAGATTAGGTTCAACATCGTGCATTCTGTTGCGCAGCAGTTTCCACGTCGCCGGGAGGTCTTCTGCAGGGACTTCATCTTTGATGGTCACATGGATCAGGCATTCGCCGACCTTGGAAGTGGAGTCTTTGATATCATCCACTTCCCCCATGGTTCGGAGCTTCTCTTCGATGGGCCTGGTAATCAGACGCTCCACCTGCTCCACAGGCATACCTGGGTTTTGGGCCATAACCACTGCTTCGCGAATCGTAATGGTCGGGTCTTCCAGTTTCGGAAGGTCCTTAAACTGATAGATGCCGCCAATGATTATCCCAAGCATTATCAGTATGACGGTTCGCGAATTATTCAGTGCAAAATCGGTTATACCTTTCATTTCAGCTCCACTTCGTGGCGGGTTCTATGTGTCAGGTTTCAGGTGTCAGAAACACATAGGCTGAAACCCGAAACTATCTACTGCTCCATAATCTTCACTTTCATCCCATCCGCCAGGAAACTCACACCGCCCACGGCGATAATATCTCCTGCCGAAAGACCTTCCTCTATGATTGACATGTTTCGCTGTCCGCCACGGGTGCGAACCCGCGTCTTTTTGACCGTGGATGTTTTGGGATCATACACAAAGGCATACCCCTGCTTAGCGTCTTTGGCAGGAAGGATCGCCTGAAGCGGGACCACGTAACCTGTCTCCCGGCTCTCATCTGTTAAGACAAGAGTTGCTTCAGCCGTCATGCCGGGACTTGTTTCAGCAGGTGGCTCGATCAGCCCCACCTTGACCGGGAAAGCATTCGCTTTTATAGCGGCAGAGCCGATATAGGAGATACTGCCTTTTACAGACTTGCCCGGCAGGGTGGGAAACGTGATAGTCGCCGGGCCGCTGATGTGTATTTGATGGATCGTTGTCTCCGGAACAGCCAATTGCACTTCCAATGCCCCTTTGGCATCGATCTCGAACACTTTCTGTCCTGTCTGTACTTCCTCGTGCGGATTCACTGACCGCCAGGCGATACTACCATTGTACGGTGCCTTCAGCGTGGTCTTGCGGAGATTACGTTTTGCGAGATTCAGGCTTGCAATCTGATAATCAACTGCGCTCTGGGCGGCCTTGTAATTATACTCTGCACCATCTACCCTACCTTTGGCGCCCGCACCTTGGTCGTAAACCCTCTTTTGGCGATCGTACTCCTCCTTTGTATTAACAACATTAGCCTGAGCCTTTACGAGTTCAGCCTGAGAGGCATCCACGTCCAGCCTATAGGGCTCTTTATCGAGAACAGCAAGTACCTGTCCTTTCTTGACGCGATCTCCGATATCGACATTCACGGTCTCAACCTGTCCGCTTACCTCAAAACTCAGATTGGAAGAATCGACAGCATGGACTATCCCGGAGAACTTTCGTATCTGGCTGGTGGCTGGCTCGCTAACGGTGATCGTCTTGATGGCCCGAACCTCCTCAACGATTTCAGGTTTCTCTTTGCATGCCGTTATTGTAATCAATATGAAGACCAACCATAGAATGATTTTCAAAGCCTGTTTTGTCATATTGCACCTTCCCCAAAAAAGTAACTCAAGTTTCGTACCCATGAATGGGCAGAGAATTAGTTTTTCTCGTTTTTTTCCAGTGCCTTTTTGATTTGCATGGATTTCAAAATCCTTTTTTTGTATGACGGGAAAACTGAGGGACGTTGTTGACTGAGCTGAATTAATCTTTCATTGTTCTGTTAAGAGCTTTGGAGATAGCATCAGAGAGACCCTTTCGCAAGACCTCCCTCAAATAGGCGGACCGATCCAGTTGCATCTCTCTTACGAATTGC
>DAOURD010000315.1:0-3227 GCA_030625295.1 Desulfobacterales bacterium
ACCTGCCTCATATTTTCGAATACTTTTATCGCTGCAAAGACAGGGCCGGCCAGGTGACAGGAGCCGGACTGGATCTGGCTATAGTCAAGGGTATCATAGAATCCCACGGTGGGAAAATATGGGCCAAGAGTGTGCTGGGAAAAAGAACCAGCTTTTTCTTCACGATACCAAAGACGGAAATCGGCAAAAACCGATAGCCACCCTTACAGCCATGACGCTCAATCGAAACCTGTACTGCCTTCTTCTGATAGTTTTTTTCGTTCTTGGTGCATTCATCGGGCGTTCATCAGCAGCTAAGGACAGTGACGATTTCGCACTCTCGGACGCTAGTCTCGTCCTGGAAAGAATTGAAGAGGATACACTCAAAGAGAGGCTTACTGCCGAGGAATTGGGCCGTGAGCTGAAGCGAGTAAACGATTTTCTTTCTCTGGGCAATCAGTGCTTGGAATCCGCGCAGACACAGCTCAACAGGATCACTGAATTGAAGCCATAGGCCCCGAGGTCGAAGGGGAGTCCAGGGAGATAGCGCAGGAACGCAAGTCGTTGCTCGGTCAGAAGACATCCCTGGAGAAACGGCTGGCAGAATGCCGAGTCCTCGTGCTGAAGGCTGAAGATGTCGGAGCAAAAATCGGCGCCAAGCGAAAGGAGTTGCTTGTGCGCAGGCTGTTTCACAGAGGAGCCGACCTCCAAATGCTAACGGCAGAAAGTCTTTGTAGCGTAGGTCAATGGCAAACGGCCATGAAGGATTTTGTCATTCACCGCAGTGGCCTTGAGCGTCTGACTGCGAAGTCCGGGTCTCTGCTGGCGGTGTTGCTTTCATTTGGAGCGGTATCAGGTTTCTGTCTCCGGCTCAGGTTACGCAAACTGGCAGTCGCCAGGGCCGGAGACAGCTTTTCTGATCGTCTGTTCCGTTCCGCTCTGGTTTCTGTCGCTTGTTATGGGCCATTTCTTCTGGTGATGGGGATCGCTTCCGTTTTCATGGGTGTGCTTACATTTGGAGTCACGCCGCGATCTTACGGTGCGCCCCTTGCTTGCGCTCTTACTACTTTTTTGTTTGTACTGACGGCTATCTGCGCTTTTCTGGTCCCTCCGTCTCCTGCACAACAGGTCATACCGCTACCTCCGGATGTGGCACGCAGCCTGGCAAGACGACTAGGCCCTCTGGCACTTTTGAGCCTTGGTTGGATCCCATCATTTACTGCCCCATTCACAGAGAGTCTGCCGCAGCCGGCGTATGGTCTTGCCCGAATTCTGCTCGTTACCTTCTTGTGTTTAGCCTTTACTTGGTTTCTCTGGGCATTGACCCGCATCCCCAGGCTGAGGGAGCACCGTAAGTGGCTTCGCCTTATCTCGACGACACTACTGCTTTCCGTCCTGTGTGCGGGGTGGCTCGGATATCACAATCTTTCCATCTACCTGCTCAAAGGAATGGCAGGGACATTCATTTTGGCAGCGGCGCTGCCGGCTGCCAGAATACTATCAGGAGAATTATTTGACGGCCTGGCCCATGGCCGTCGTGCCTGGCAAAAGAGCCTCAGAAGAAAAATGGGGGTTGCCGATGAGGCGGTGGTCAGGAGTCTGGTCTTGTTCAAGTTCATATTTGCCTTGTTGTTATGGTGCGTCCTTGGACTGTTTTTCATGCGCCTCTGGGGGATATCCGACGTTTATTTAAGCACGATTGCAGCGTATCTCTTCGATGGTTTTCAGGTAGGCAAGGTACGGATAGTCCCATCGCGCATAATCACCGGTCTCTTTCTGTTCATCCTTCTCTGGACGGTCTCTTCCTGGTTCAAGCACAAGCTCGAAAGAAAGTGGCTGGTCAGTGCTGAGCTTGCCCCGAGTGCGAGGGAGACGCTGGTCACCATCTTCGGGTATGTCTGTTTTACGCTTGCAGTAATCATTGGTTTGTCCGTGGCCGGAGTGGATTTTTCCGGCCTTGCCATCATAGCAGGCGCTCTCTCCGTTGGTATCGGTTTCGGTCTTCAGAACATCGTCAACAACTTTGTTTCAGGGCTCATTCTGCTCTTTGAACGTCCGATTAAGAGTGGTGACTGGATAGTAGTGGGCAATACCGAGGGATATGTCAAAAAGATCAGTGTCCGATCCACAATAATCCAGACCTTTGACAGGTCTGACGTCATAGTTCCGAACTCAGAACTGATTTCCAGTCAGGTGACAAACTGGATGCTCCACGACATCCGTGGGAGAGTGATTGTACCTGTAGGCGTGGCCTATGGCAGCGACACCGGCCTTGTCAAGGAATTGATGCTGGAAGTTGCAAACTCCCATCCCAGAGTTATCACTGATGGGTCGGTACCGAAGCCACGGGTTTTGTTCATGGAATTTGGCGATAGCTCCCTCAATTTTGAACTCCGGTGTTTTATTCGGGACATAGACTATCGACTAAGAACGAGAAGCGAGCTCAATTTCGCCATTGACGCCATATTCCGCAAACACGGGGTTGAAATTCCCTTCCCGCAAAGGGATGTCCATGTTCGGGATTGGGCAAACACTCAGAAGGGCGAGGTTCCTCCGAAAGATGCTTAATTTTTTTCCATGAACCTGAACAGGCGGCCCATGAGCTCTTCAGGATCAGGCCCTGGAAATTTCACTCTTCATTGTGCTCTCAAGTCCGGACTATCTGCCCAGAGAACTGATTAAGAAACCGGATCTGTTAGTCAGCTAAGCTACACCATTTTTCAAGAGCTGCTAAAAGTCGTTTTTGTTTTTCGACCGTTGAAAAAATGGGTGCCCGGGAAAACTCAATCTGAACCCATGGAAGCTCAGCCGCGTGAGACCGGATGATATACCCTCCTGCAAAGGGAAAATTGATGGAAACCTCTATCTCAAAAACCTGTTCAAAGCAACGTACAAGGGACTCCATCCAGCTTTGAGGGCAAGTCCCGTCGGCATTGCCAAGGCAAATCAGTGGGCGCTCTTTTCCGGGATCAGGCCCTATTGGAGGCCCTTTAGCTGCCATGGTATGACAATCAATCCCCAGCATTACTCCTGATGCAAGGGCTCGAAGACGGGCATGGTAGGGTCTATAGAAGCGCTCAAGAAGCGCCTCTATGACATCCTCCGGCGGAAACTGCCGATAAACAGGGACATTCCAACACGTATGCGTCTTCACTACACCGTCTGCACGCCGGTCATCCTCTGCACGATTGACGTCAATGATTGCCCTTGCGATATCTGTAGTAACAAAGGCAGCGACTTTCGATTCA
>DAOURD010000067.1:0-6184 GCA_030625295.1 Desulfobacterales bacterium
CCAAGACTTTTGAGAACTGGAGGTTCAGGACGCCAGATGATTTTCTCTGGGCGGTAAAAGCGAACAAATACATAACCCACACCAAACGGTTGAAAGAGCCACGTGAGCCATTGGAACGATTTTATGAGGCCGCCTCTGGCCTAAAGGAAAAATTGGGGCCGGTTCTTTTTCAGTTGCCACCAAGCCTTTCTTTTGATGAAGAGACATTCAGGTATTTTTGTCAATCCTTAAACCCGTCCGTGCGTCATGCTTTAGAGGTCCGACATCCTTCCTGGATCAATGATCGGCTCTTTGCCATCCTGCAAGAGCATAACACGGCCTTCTGTATTGCAGATACCGCAGGCCGCTATCCCTACCATGAGGCGGTCACCGGTGATTTTGTTTATATCCGCCTCCACGGTTCCGAAAAGCTTTATGCATCTGACTATTCAGAAAAAGAACTCCAGCTCTGGGCCAAAAAGATCAAAAAATGGAACAAGGAGACCTACCTCTATTTTGACAATGATTTTGGTGGATATGCGGTAAAAAATGCCCGGCGATTGAAGCAAATCCTTGACGTGCATTAAGAAAGATGCACCCTAACCGTTCACGGGTTCAGAGGTTCAGGGGTTCAGAGGTTCAGTTAAAAGAATAGAGGTCGGAGATCAGAGGTCCGAGGTCTGACTTCTGATCTCTGACTTCTGATCTCTGACTTCTGAACGGTGAACTCTGAACCTGTGAACGCCTACGGTATTTTTTTAGCGAAGCCCACTTAACGGGGTTAGGTCAAATCCGAAATCCGAAATCTAAAATCCGAAATACCATGGGACCCGGCCTTTTTGCAGGGGTAGGCCTGACCTCTCTGGCTACACTCATGCTTCAGGTCTCCTTGACGCGCCTATTCTCCGTGGCGCTCTGGCACCATTTTGCTTTCATGGTGGTGAGCATTGCCTTCCTGGGTTACGGTGCAAGCGGCACGTTTTTGATGATGGTGCCGAGGATCAAAACCCTTTCCCTGCGCCCGACTCTGGCACTCCTGGCGCTTGGTTTCTCCGTGACCACGCTCGGTGCCTACTGGTCCTCAAATATCATCCCCTTTGACCCGGCCCGTATCATCTGGGACCGCTATCAGTGGGTCTATCTACTTGGCTACTACGGCGTACTGGCAATTCCCTTTTTCTTTGCAGGTTTGATCCTGGCCCTGGTTTACACCTCCAAGGCAGAGGCCATCAACCGGCTGTACGCCTGCGACCTGGTGGGCGCAGGCCTGGGTTGCGTAGCCATATTCTCAATATATTCCTTTGCCGGGGAGGCAGGAACAGTTGTTTTTGTCTGCTTGCTCTCGGTATTCGCCTCTCTGGCCTTTAGCACCAATGGGTGGAAGGTCAATCTTGTACGCGGCCCCTGGATGCTGCTTTTGTGCGTCCTGGTCGTCATGAGGCCCGGGTTTCTGTCCCTTAATATTTCACCTTACAAGGCCCTAAAGGTGGCCCTAAGATACCCTGATGCCCGGACCCTGGAGACCCAGTGGCACCCAGCAGCCCGGCTTGACGTGATTGAGAGCAGGGCGGTCCGCTTTGCACCAGGTCTTAGCCTTGAGTTCCAGGGAAGGCTCCCGGAACAGTTAGGTCTCTGTCTGGACGGCGGGCATCTCAATGCAGTGACCCGCTTCACAGGGAATATGGATCGCCTGGACTTTATAGAGTTTCTTCCGGCTTCCCTTCCGTATGCAATTGGAGATCCCGACCATGTCCTGATCATCGAGCCCCTGGGTGGTCTTGACATTCTTATAGCGCGTTATCATGGAGCAAAGAATATCGTGACGACCAATACCAACCCACCGGTGCTCCGGGTTATGAGGGATTCCCTTAAGGATTTCAGCGGCAAGCTCTATGAGGACGAGGCTACAGCAGTTGAAGAACAAGCAAGGAGTTTTCTTCTCAAAACCCCAAAACGCTTTGATGTGATCCAGCTTCCTGTGACCGATAGCCTGGGGGCAGTTTCCTCCGGTCTTTATGGCCTTTCTGAGGACTACACCCTTACGGTAGAGGCCTTCAAGACCTATATCAACGCCCTCACACCCAAAGGCCTTCTAACGGTAAGCAGGTATCTGCTGCCGCCGCCTCGCCACGAACCAAGGTTGGTGGCATTGGCATATGCGGCTCTTGAGGCCATAGGTGTCAAGAACCCCGAACGGCATATTGCGGCAATCAGGAGCTGGGGTACCTTTACGCTTCTGGTCAAAAGAAGCCCGTTTGAACCCCAAGAGATCGGCCGGATAAAAGGGTTTTGCGGCAAGCTTCGCTTCGATCTTGTCTACTATCCGGAGATGCAGAGAGCAGAGGCCAACAAATACAACCGTTTTCCAGGCCCCATCTATCATGACATGATTGAAAAGATCCTGAGCCCACGCACCAGAGAGGCATTCTTCAATGCATACCTCTTTGACGTGCGGCCCGTTACAGATGACAGGCCCTTCTTTTATCACAACTTCAGGATGGACAAAGTTATTTCGTTGTACCGTGCGGTGGGCAACAAATGGCAGTTATTTCTGGAGGGAGGATACCTGATTCATCTCATATTCTTTCAGGCCGTCGTGATTAGCCTTGTTCTGATAACCCTTCCACTAAAAAAGGCGGGGCTCCCCCCTTTGTCCTGGTTCTTGAGCTACTTTGGCCTGATTGGGATTGCATTTATGCTCACAGAGATTTGCCTGATCCAGCGTTTTATCTTATTTCTGGCAAGACCAGTCTACGCCTTTTCAGCGGTCCTCTTTTCTCTCCTTACGGCCTCGGCCCTCGGAAGCTATTTTTCCAAGAAGGTTACGTTTGCCCCTCCGGGGCATAAGCCCCTATGGGCCAGAGCCCAAACTCTCCCCCTTATGACCCCCGTATTACTCCTTGCGTATGCCTTCTTGCTGGATAGACTGTTGATGCTGGCCATAGCGTGGCCCCTCTGGATGCGCTATGGCTTTGCCTTTTTGGTCATCCTACCTTTGGGATTCTTGATGGGGATGTTTTTTCCAACGGGTGTTCGCACCTTGAGCCTCTACCTTGAGAGCGCGATTCCGTGGGCATGGGCTGTGAATGCCAGTATTTCGGTGGTAGGCTCTGTCCTGGCTGTACTCATAGCTATAAGCTTCGGTTTCAAGACCGTTCTGCTACTGGCGTCGCTTAGCTATGCGCTCGCCCTGTCCTTGTTAGCCATCATTCGAATTGGAAGGCCCCGCGTGAGATCGCAACAGAATGTTTAGGCCGCAATCCTATGTTACTCCTCCAGAATCTTGCCCACCATCGGTACAAACACGACCCCCAGTAAGTGTTCTACCTCGTTTCCTTTCGGTGTCTTGGTGATCTTGGTGAGGGTTTGATAGTACGTGGTGCTTCCCAATGGGATGAGAAGACGGCCGCCCATCTTGAGTTGGTCCAGGAGGGAAGGGGAAACATGATTCGCCGCTGCCGTTACCATAATGGTATCAAAGGGGGCATATTCGAGCCATCCATAGTATCCGTCCCCGTGTTTGACCCTGATTTTATCATAGCTCAGGGCCTTAAGACGTTTTGAGGCATTTTCGGCCAGCCCTTTTCGAATCTCAATACTCCAGACGTGGTCCGTAAAATGACTGAGCACAGCGGCCTGATAACCAGAGCCCGTGCCTATTTCAAGGACCTTTTCTCCGGGCTTGACATCCAGTATTTGCGTCATGAGGGCCACGATGTACGGCTGAGAGATGGTTTGACCTTCCCCTATAGGGAGCGGGTGATCAGCATACGCCTGAGAAGCGCGCGAGGGGCTTACAAAGAGGTGCCGCTTAACCGTGCCCATGACTTTAAGGACCTTGGGATCGGTGATGTCCCGTGCCCTTAATTGGTGCAAAACCATGCGCTGGCGGGTGGCAGCATAAGGATCAGGGGATTCACAAAGAGCGCCATCCGGCAGGGATAGAAATCCTCCTACGATGCATAGGAGAGCAAGAATGGCTAAAAGGTGCCGTGCTGATTTCGTCATTTCATTTCCAGGCTTTGAGTTTTGGCGGCAGTCCACTCAGCGGTTCGAGTGTTAGGATACGGGTTGAAGGATTTGGCCAGACGCCTCGGTATGAGCCAGCCAGGGGTGGGGTATTAGGACCTAACCTCAAATCCGATCTCTTTTAAAATAGTCCCCTCTTCCGTAACGATATCAACTTTCCATGAGCCAATTTGATTGCGATCCCTGAGGGTTATCTTGCTCCATGTCCGCATTCTGGGGTACTTGACAAGCAATGGGACTTCGCAGTATTTCTTGCCATTCAAGTAATATATATGTTTAAGTTCTCTCGGAAATACTTTCGATCTTACTTCTGTCCATACTACAGAAAATCTGTTTTCTTTTACTGAAAAAATACGCTGCTCCCCTATTGGATTACGCTCTTTGATCTCTTTGCATACAACGCTTCTGGCGACACATATCTCCGCAAATTCCTTCTTGATTGGAACGGGCGATTTCTTAACACTTGAATTATCTATTTCCGTATCAGATATCTCTTCTCCGGTATTTACGTTTCTATTAGGTAATAGGGAATTTGCAGATTGATTCTTTATTCCTTTATCGTTTTTGACAGTTAACGGGGACGTTCCCTTTATGTTTGTAGATACAATAAACAAAGCGACAAAAGAAAAGGCGATCACAAAGGAGGATATTGCCAGGATATTCTTCAGTGTCCTTCTTTTTTTTGTCGCTGAATTCTTTCTTCGTATTGTGTCAATTTTTCTTAGAATCTCCGAATCCTTACTGTCTATCGCTGTTTTGTCCATCGCCTCACGCAGGATGCTTTTCGTGTTTTGCCCTAACAACACGGGTACTAAGAACCAGGGCAGACAAGTCATCCGATCGTTGGATATCAAGTTTGAGAGATTCTTTGTCAATTACAAAATAGCGTGAAATAACATTCACTATATCCTGCCGCAACTTACCGAGGATATCATCTGAAACTTCCAGTTTGTCGTATATCAAAGCAAGCTTCAGTCTCTTTTTGGCAACATTCTTGCTCTCACTTTTACCAAAGTATTTCCGTAGTAATCCGTTGAACATTGGGGCCTCCTTAATTCCTGAGGCCAATTTTTTGGCCAAACGATTTCCAGAAACCTTTCTGAGTTTTGGGTTCCTCAATCGGAAGATCGGGATGGCCGTTCAGCCTCATGGCAATCCGACGAAAGGCTTCCCCGGCCTTGGAGTTTTTCTGCATAACAAGAGGCAAACCGGTATTGGTAGATACGACCACCTGATCGTCCATTTGAACCAGTCCTACCAGATCGATCGACAAAACATCTACAACATCCTGGTGGCTCAACATGTCACCCCTTTCGACCATCTTGGGATCGATCCGATTGACTAAGAGTTTGGGGGTGATTGAGCGTGCATAAAGCAAGCCGATAACTCGGTCGGCATCTCGCACAGCCGAGACATCAGGAGTACAAATAACGACGGCTTCGTCAGCGGCCGCAATAGCGTTTTCAAATCCACGTTCAATCCCGGCTGGGCAGTCCATCAACACGAAATCGAATTCCTTGTGGAGTTCCTCACTCAGTCTAACCATATCCTCAGGGGTCAAGACATCCTTATTATCGCTTTGAGACGCCGGGATAAGAAAGAGGTTGTCGATTCTCCTGTCTTTAATGGCAGCTTGTCTCAGCTTGCATTTCCCTTTAACCACATCAACGATATTGAAAACGACTCGGTTTTCCAGTCCCAGCACTACGTCAAGATTTCTGAGACCAATATCCATGTCCACAACAGCAACCCGTTGTCCATCCAGTGCCAGGGCTGCACCGATTGAGGCAGTAGCCGTTGTTTTGCCCACTCCGCCTTTGCCTGATGTTATGACAATAATCTGCCCTTCCATAGTGCACCTCTTGAATCGATTTTGTCGTAAATCCCCTTAACCAATCTTGCGGCTTTGCCGTTCTATCGCACCTCGGGCCAAGGTAAACGTCCAAATGGGTTTGCCTTCAGATAATCTGCCACAACAATGGCATTATCTTCGACAAAAGCGTATTCTGCCACCGCCCCGGGGGAACAAGGAAGGCCGGCAGCAACATAACCTCCAATTTGTATCTGTGTAGGACGAAAATCGAGAGCCAATATGATGGCATCTTCATTACCGGGCTGTCCTGCTGCTGCTGTTCCCCGCATACTTCCCATTACCAAGATGTCACCCCCTGCTACA
>DAOURD010000181.1:0-4442 GCA_030625295.1 Desulfobacterales bacterium
ATGCACATGGTAACAAAGGCGTCCTGGGGTGCTTCGGCCTTCGCCTCTTTTGCAAACTCATTCTTATCCATCATAGGCGTATGATTCATATACTCGACTTCCACTTCGGCAAAGGGGACGGGTTTGCCTGCACTCTTCACAATTCCCCTGAACACATTCCCGGTCCAAAGGGCATATGGTTTATCGAGAGGTACGATTTCAGCGGGAAGCCCGATTTCCGCGTCCCAATCTGTAGGTGCACCCACTGTATTGACAATCATCTTGGTGATCTGCTGCATATAGATGCCTTCTCCCTCATCATAGTAGTATGCAGGAACAAGGCAGAAAACCCAGTCTCCCATGCCTCTCAGTTTATAAGAGGTCTCAAAGGCCTTGCCCGAGTTTGTCAGGCTCGTCCAGGTTATAGGTTTTAGAGTGTCCAAAAGGTCTGTTTTCTTTTCCTTGTGGACCACGAAGAACTCTAGAGGTATACCCATATCCATGGTATGCCCGGCCTCGAAGGGATGGGTAAATACCAGCTTGAGGTCAATCTCTCCTCCTTTTTCCAGTGCAATTTCAGGAGTGTAGATCATCTGGAAATGGGCAAAAGCAGGTATGCTCAACGCTAGTGATACAACCAATCCAAGCAAAACAAAAATTGTTTTCTTCACAATATGTTCTCCTCTCTTCTGTTTTTTTGTGTCAATTGTGTTATTGACTATCCTTGAGGTTATCCCTGCAGAGCAGGGGGCGATTTTCCACCGGGGGGAGGAGGATAAGCCCCCTCCCTGCCTCCGAATTGCCGGAGCTTCACTCCACGATATCATCACCACTTACCTCCACCAGGTGACCAGGGCCGGCATCAAACTGCATCTTGTAGGGCCCGTCAGGTTTCTTGCAAGTGAACTCGCTATCCTCGTTCATCTTACTCTCTATAAGGACCTTTCCTGATGCATCCACCATCCTAATAATCACACCTGCGGCCGACGACCCGTCCGAAAAGCCGCCCTCGCAGGTAATGGTCCCATCCCCGTTGTCGTAACACGAGCAAAGGGGGGTATGGGCCAGGGCCTGGGAAGCCAGAAACAGGCTGATGGCCGATAAGCCGGCTACTAAAAATGTTTTTCGCACTAAATTCACCTCCTTTTCTTAAAACGTTTATTGCTTATTCTTTAAAAATCCCATGCCAATGGTTATTGCCAACGCAAGGCCATAAAAGGCAATCATGGCCTGCAATCCACTCAGTTCAAGGAATGTTCCCCCTGAAAAAATCAGAGTCGCCACGGCAGTCCCCAGAACTATGGGAAACAACATGGAAAAGATCATCCACCGGATCTGCCCGGTCTGGATCTTCACCATAATGCTGGTTGCCACGCAAGGGGGATAGAGGACCATGAAAAGCATGAGCGCCAGGGCATGAAGGGGCGTAAAACCCTTCTCGCCCCTCTCCATCCTTGTCTCAAGGCTTTCTCCTTGTTCCTCTTGCTCATAAAGGGCCCCAAGGGTTGCCACACTGCTTTCCTTGGCGGCAAACGATGCCAGCAGAGAGACATTGACGCGCCAGTTAAACCCTGCGTATTGTGTGTACGGCTCCATGGCGCGGCCGACACGCCCCAGGAAGCTGTTATCGATCTTTTCCTTTTTTATCTCTCTCAGAAGCTTTTTCCTTGCGCTGAAGAGTTTCTTAAATGCCTTGTTTACGCTTTTTGCTTCTTTGTCTCTCTTTGGCTGCACGATCTTGAAGAACGCAGGGTTTTCCGCCTTGAATTTCTCATTGATCGCCAGGGCCGCCTCCTTGCCCTTTGCCATCATCTTGGCGTTTTTGTATTTATTCCAGTAAAGGATCAATGCCATAAGGTTTTCCCCCTGAACATACTCTGCATAGGGATTACCTCCTATCTTCTGGTAAAAGCCTGCAATGGCGCGATCCTTTTCCGTATCGTAATACGCCTTTCTTACATCGCTCAGCCCCGGGAACTGGAGCAGTATGAATATGATAATGGCAATGGCCGCCACGATGGTGATAATTTTCTTGATAAAGAGCCAGACCCTTTCTACTGCACGGCCGAGCACACCCCGAATCGTGGGGATGTGATAGGGGGGCATCTCCATGATAAAGGGGGAGGTGTCTTTGTCCTTGAGGACCGTGAGGGTCAGGATCTTGGCCACGGGCAGGACCATCAAGAGACTTATGGTTGAGATGAAAAACATGGCCGGGCCCTTGTAATCAGCAAAATAGATATTGATCAGCAGGACATAGAGTGGGACCTTGGCCAGGCAGTTCAACATGGGGATCGTCAGGATAGTGGCGAACCTCGCCCTTTCGCACGGGATGCCCTTGCAGGACATTACGCCGGGCACAGCGCACCCGCCTACATAGATGCCGCCCAGGACCATGGGAAGAGTGGATTGGCCGTGGAGTCCGTATCTATTAAAAATCCTGTCCAGGATAAATGCCATCCTCGGCATGTAACCGCTGTCTTCCAGAATGGCGATAAGGCCGAACAATATGAAAAAGATCGGGATATAGTTTAACAGGGCATTGATGCTGTCCACAAACCACAGGGTCATGGACCGGATAAGAGGCGCATCTATAAATCCTGGGGCGGGCAGAAAAGATTCTGTAATGCTCCTGATCTTCGCCAGCAGGGGCCAGGTGTAATTCGTGACGTTGTAACCCTGGACAATGGAAAGATAGTAAAGGAGATAGATAACGCCCACCAGGATCAGAGGCCCGAGGAACTTGTGGCAGATGATCGCGTCGGCTCTGTCGGAAAGGGGTTGCGTGGATGTGGCTTTGGGCTTGACGCATGATCTGCTGATAGTGTCAGCTACCTTGTACCGGCTGAATGCAATATGCCTTTCCGGCTTTTCATTGTGCTCTGACTCAAATTCCTGTCTCTTATTCTCTATGAATTCAAGGACCTTCCCTGGTTTCGAATGGTGTTCCCGGATTAGCTTCCGCGCCTCGCTGTCGCCCTCCACTAGCTTGATTGCAAGCCATCTGCCGGGATAATTTTCGAAGGCCGCCCCATTTCCTGAAAACTCGTTCTCGATTTCGGTCAGGTATGGCTCCATTGACCCGTAGTCTACGTGGAAGGGCTTTGGAGACCGCTCCGAACCGGCAACCGAGTTGATGGACTTGAAAAGCTCCTTTTTCCCCCTTCCTTTCTTGATTGCAGTGGGAACCACCGGGGCCCCGAGTTGACGGCTAAGTTCCTGCGTATCAATGTCAATGCCCCTTCTCTCAGCCACGTCCATCATGTTGAGATCCACAACCAGGGGGACCCCCATTTCCAGCAACTGGAAAGTGAGATAGAGATGCCGTTTCAGATTCGAGGCATCTGCTACATTGACAACCACTGAGGGCTTTTCGTGCAGGAGAAAGTCGCGTGAGACCCGCTCTTCCGGGGAGTATGAGGTGAGGCTGTATGTCCCGGGGAGGTCAACAACCTCCACCTTCATGCCGTCGTACCTGTAAGAGCCGGTCATTTTTTCGACCGTGACTCCAGGGTAGTTGGCCACGTGCTGGCTGGCCCCTGTGAGCGCGTTGAAGACCGTGGATTTCCCGCAATTGGGCTGCCCTGCCAAAGCTAACAGGGCCTTTTTCTTCTTCAACGGTCCTCAACCTCAACGAACTTGGCTTCTGCGTGACGAATACTCAAATAATACCCTTCCAGCTCCAGTTCCATTGGATCCTCAAGGGGGGCGTTGCGGATCACCTTCATTCTGAGACCGGGGTAAACCCCCATATCCATGAGCCTCTGGCCCAACTTGTCATGTGCGCGGAGTCTCTTGACAAGACATTCACTGCCAGGCTTTAAAGTATCTAAAGTCATAATTACCTCATTTTTTTGACGGGATGAACAGGATTGTCAGGATGAAGAAAAATCCTGCAAGTCCTGATTGTTCTGCCTAAATAATGGAAATAAATCTGGTTTCCAAACACAGCCTGGGAACCACGTAAACTCACAACTGTACTTATCCCCACAGAGCAAGAAGACGGTCCACTACCTCCTTTGTCTGTTCCGGTTTATCTTTCAGCCCGGCCAGGGCCTCCCACAATCCCGGGTCCAGACGCTCAGGATCGTATTCAACGACTGCGGACAGGGCCAAAGCGTTGACCCGTACACTGAGGATGCCGGGGATCTGATTCACATGGTTCCCCAGGTCCATCCCCTGAAGAGACTCGATGCCGGAAAATGAAATTCTGAGCCTGATCCTGCCGGGGATATGATGGGCAATCTCCAGGTGTGGTACAATGTCTAACAACGTCCTGATTACTTTATTTTTCAAAGCCGTATCATTCATCATGTATCTTTGAGCCGTTTATTTCTTGTCTCCAGCCCCGGTGCATCCCAAGCCATAAGCCGGCTGGAATTGAGCAGGATGCCGAATGAATGAACTATGTGTAGTGCCCCGGCCATAATTGGCGGGAGCATACCTGCGGCCCCGAGTATCAC
>DAOURD010000286.1:0-3518 GCA_030625295.1 Desulfobacterales bacterium
CCCCGTGGGGGAGAGGGCAGGGTGAGGGGGCAAACCCCAAGTTATTGAGAAGTTACTGCGATTTTATATAAAATAAGCACCTGATATGTGTTGTCAAACGTTGCGATTTGGAGAGGGTTGGGATGGAAGGCGCAGAGACTATCTTTGGGTTGAACCGGAGGGAAGAAATAAGGCATCTCACCCTACAAAGGGCCGCCGCAGTATGGTATCTCTGAGCCAGAACTTATCATTCTTTTCAGGATACTGGATATTATAATGCAGACCGCGGCTCTCCTTCCTCAGCATGGCACTCTGGATGATGAGCTCGGCCACCATGGCGATGTTCCTTAGCTCGACCAAATCCGAGGTGATTTTGAAATCCCAATAGTATTCATGAATCTCTTTCTGGATGGTTTCAATGCGGTTTCGGGCGCGTAACAGCCGCTTGTTGGAGCGGACAATCCCGACGTAGTTCCACATACACCGTCGGATCTCGTCCCAGTTGTGGGAAACCACGATCACCTCATCACTGTCTGTGGTGCCCATTGGATCCCATGGGGGCAGATCGCGACAGATCTCGGGATTGATTGTCTCCAGGTCATTCACAGCATGCTGGGCCGACCGGTGGGCATAAACCACAGCCTCAAGAAGGGAGTTGCTGGCAAGACGGTTAGCGCCATGGAGCCCCGTGCACGCTGTCTCGCCCACGGCATAGAGCCTTTCTATGTCGGTCTTACCGTCCACGTCTACCAGCACCCCGCCACACATGTAATGTGCTGCAGGTACCACGGGGATGGGCTCCCTGGTCATGTCTGTGCCGAGGGAAAGGCACTTCTGATAAATGTTTGGGAAACGGTCCCGCACAAAGTGAGGCTCTTTATGGGTGATGTCCAGAAACACGCAGTCGTCTCCACTCTTTTTCAGCTCACTGTCAATGGCGCGGGCCACAACGTCTCGGCAGGCCAGGTCTTTTTTGGGGTCGTAATCTGCCATGAAGGCACGGCCTCTTGAATCGATCAGCACGCCACCTTCCCCCCTGACCGCCTCGGATATAAGAAAATTTTTGGCCTCGGGATGATAAAGGCATGTGGGGTGAAACTGCACAAATTCCAGGTTTGCCACAAGAGTGCCTGCCCGGTACGCCATGGCAATCCCATCGCCTGTAGCTATATCCGGATTGCTTGTGTAGAGATAAACCTTGCCGGCCCCACCCGTGGCCAGAACGGTAATCTTGGCCTGGAAGGTATGAACACGATTGGTCTTGGTATCCAGCACATAGGCACCGCAGCACATGTCTTCGTGGGCCGCAGTCACAAGCCCCCGCTTCATCCTCGTGGAATAGGTGATCAGGTCCACTGCAATGTGATTTTCAAAGATGTCGATCTGCTTGTGGTTGCGAGCGTGATCCACCAGCGCCTGTTCGATGGCATGACCGGTGAAATCCCCGGCATGGACGATTCTTTTCTGGGAATGCCCCCCCTCCAAACCGAGATCCAGTTCCAGTTTGCCCGTGCCGTCCTCCGTGAACGCGACCCCCCAGTTCATGAGTTCCCTGACCCGTTCCGGACCGCTCTTCACGACGATTTCCACAATACCCTTGTTGCATAGCCCGTCACCGGCCTCCAAGGTGTCCCGAATATGAGAATCAAAGGAATCATACTGGCCAAAGACCGAGGCGATACCCCCCTGGGCATAATTCGTGCTGGTCTCCATGGCCTCTTTCTTGGTTACAATGGCCACCCGGCCATGGTCAGCCACCCTCAGAGCAAAGGTCAGACCGGCAATCCCGGTTCCAATGACCAGAAAATCAGTCTTATATTCCATCGTTCGTTACCAAAATATGGGGGTTTCCTCCCGCTTGGAGTACCCGCCTGCCACCGCGAGGTCCGCTCTCCTGCCAAGCCTGCCCGCCATAGTGAGCGCTCAAGCGAGGCGGGCGGAACGAGGCGGACAGGGCATGAGCGGGCAGGTTGGAGTCGGCCGGAGGCGGAAAGTACCGGTAGGAATTCCCTTTTCTTGAGCAGTTCGAAACTCTCACAGCAGCGATGACCGCCGCTTGGGACGTCGAGCCATAAATCCGACAATGAGCCCAACAAAAAGGACAGCAGCTCCACCCAGAAACCATTGCAGGGTTTGACTGTCTTGAAGGGCTTTCAGTCCCTCTTCAAGTTCTGCCTCCCGCTTGGTTTTTGTTGCCAGATCCCTAGATGCCTTCTTATAGGAAGCCTTTAAGGACAGGTATTCTGAAGATCCCTTCCTAAGGGTTTCATAGGACTCTTTCAGGGTCTCCACGGTCTTTGTCTGCTTAGACAGGGCTTTCTGGAACTCGTTTCGTTCTTTCTTGAAACGAAGATTCTCCTGAGTCAAGGTTTTGGCCTGGCGCCTCAAGACCTCGGTTTCAGTCTTCAACTTGGCGATAACATCCTTGCTGGGCGGCCCCGGGGTCAAATAGCGGCTCAACAGCCACCCCTCTTTCTCATCGGAAAGGCGCACCTTGGACCAGCCATCTTCTGATTCTTCCAGCACCTCAACCTGAGCCCCGGACTTGGGCATGGCAACAATTCTGCGATCCGTCCCGGCATCGCTTCGAAGCATCACCCGTATGTCATCCGTTATATACATGGTTTCCGAATGGGCATGTATCACCATCAGAAAGAAACAGAGAAAAAATAGAACACCAGATTTCATGGTCTTAACAATGCTCCATATCGAGTAATATAGCCTTTGACAAAAAGAATTTGGACACGGATGAACACGGATCAACACGGATTTTAATATATTACAATGATCTGTGCTTATCTGTGTAAATCTGTGTCCCCAAAAAGATTTTCTTAGAACCTATAGTTGCAAGGTCAATCGTTAGTGGCACACGCTATTAAATAATCTTGCTCTTGTCAATAATTTGTTTTGAAATCAATTGAATAGCATTATATAAAATCGCTCCGCGATTTTACATGCTCTTCCGCTAATACTTTGATTTCGGAAAAGGTACCATTTTACCTCTGTTGGACGTGTGTTATCCATAATTGCTCATGTTAAAATCCCTCCTACCCCCCTGGCCCAGACCGGGTTTTTCTTTTCGAGGCATTGTCCAACTTCTGTCGCGCCAGGGCGGGCCTTTTACAAAAGGGGGGAATTGAGTTGTATGCAAATGGCCCTCTGGGAATTTTTGAAAGTCCCCCTTTTTTAAAGGGGGACCCGCCTGCCAACGCCTCGCTCGCAGCCGACTTCGCCATAGTAACCCTGGCTACGACGGCTGAAAGGGAACTACAATGCCCACACACATGGCAATGGCGGGCAGGTTTAGGGGAATTTTGTTATCAAAGTATTAGCGGAACAGTACCGATATTTTTGTCGTTTAAGGAATTGTTCACGTGACTTAACTAGTGCCCATATTCATTGGGGCCGATTGGAAGAATCTATCGATGAAATCCGGGAGTTGGCGCAACATCCTCAGCAAAGGAGAAAGAACAAGGTACACGATCGATTCTGGATATCGACTGGTAAACTTTGAAACTTCGCACTCTTTGCGGTGAACT
>DAOURD010000234.1:0-3999 GCA_030625295.1 Desulfobacterales bacterium
ATCGATAAACCTTTCACAAGTATCCAGCATCAAGCATCAAGCATCAAGCATCAAGCATCAAGCATCAAGCATCAAGCATCCAGTATCCAGTATCCAGTATCAGGTTATAGAAAGATCCAAAAGTTTATGAACACATCGATAACACGCGGAAAATCAAGGTCTCGTAGAAAAGGGAGGGATGGTCATGAAAGAAATCAGTGAGTTGAATCTGCCCGATGATATTCGCTATGCAGAAGATCATGAATGGGCCAGGCTTGAGGGCGATAAGTTAAGGGTCGGCCTTGACGACTATGCCCAGGATCAGCTCGGAGATATCGTTTTTGTGGAACTGCCCCAGGTTGGTGATACCTTTAAACAGGGGGAAGAATTCGCAACCGTGGAATCAGTCAAAGCAGTTTGCGAATGTTACTTGCCGGTCGGCGGACAAATTATTGCTGTAAACACGGCCCTTGAAGAATCGCCCGAACTGGTAAACAAAAGCCCATACGGCGATGGATGGTTCGTTGAGGTCAATCCCAGCGATTTATCTGAAATGGACGCTCTCATGACCAATGAAGCTTGCCTGGAAAAGCTGAAAGGAGCGGAGTAAATGCTTTACTTACCTCATACCGGTGAAGATATTGCTTCAATGCTTCAGGTTGTGGGGGTTGACGATCTTGACGGCCTTTTCTCGACAGTCCCCGAGGATTGCCGCTGCAAGGGCGATCTCAATCTGCCGGAGCAGTTGAGCGAGTGGGAATTGAACGATCATATGGAGGCCCTTTCCCACAGCATGGCCGTCTCCCCGGAATACAGAGTGTTCCTGGGAGCAGGTAGTTATGAGCATTTTATTCCTGCGTCGGTGTCTTATCTTTTGGGTCGCTCCGAGTTTGTGACATCCTATACCCCCTACCAGCCGGAAATGAGCCAGGGAACACTCCAGGCGATTTATGAGTATCAGACCCTTGCTGCCCGGCTTCTGGGCATGGAAATAGCAACTGCATCCCATTATGATGGTGCCACGGCCCTGGCAGAATCACTGCTCATGGCCATTCGTGTAACGAGACGAAAAAAAGTCGCCACTTCAAGCCTGATTCATCCCCTATATCGTCAAGTAGTAAAGACCTATTTCGAGCCCACCGGTTATGAAGTGGTGGAACTTGGCTATCTGAAAAACGGTGTAACCGATCTTGCCGAGCTTGATGATATGGACGATCTTGCAGCCGTGGCGGTTCAGTCACCCAATTTTTTCGGATGTATTGAGAACCTTCAGGCCGTTGGGGAAAAGGCCCATGATAAAGAGGCGCTCTTTATTGCTTCCTTTACAGAGGCCCTTGCTTACGGGCTCCTAAAGAACCCCGGAAGCCAGGGGGCCGACATTGCATGCGGAGAAGGTCAAAGCCTCGGTATTCCCCGCTCCTTTGGCGGACCAGCACTCGGGATGCTCGCAAGCATAAAGAAATTCATGCGCAGCTTGCCCGGTCGCCTGGTTGGCCAAACCAAAGACCTGGACGGAAAAAGAGGCTTTGTTCTGACCCTTGCCACCAGGGAGCAGCATATTCGCCGGGAAAAAGCGACTTCCAACATCTGCACCAACAACAGCCTCTGTGCGCTGGCGGCCGCCATGTATATGGCCTCTGTGGGGGGTACTGGGATACGGGAACTTGCCCGACTCAACCATGACAAGGCCGAATATCTTAAGAAAGAACTCAAAAAAGCGGGATTTACCATTACCTTTGACAGTCCCACGTTCAATGAATTCGTTGTGGAATTCCCTGATGGCTTTGAGGCCACCTACGAGCGCCTTCTGAAAAAAAAGATCGTACCAGGCATTTCTCTGGCACCATACTATCCTGAGCTTGCCAACCACTACCTTTTGTGTGTAACGGAAACCATGTCCAGGGACGACATGGATATCCTGGTTAGGGAGGTTGAATGATGAAGGAATCTGTAGGTACCACAGGTCTGATACTAAATGAGTCGCTGCTTTGGGAAAAAGGAAAAAAGGGAAGATGCGGATTTTCCCTTCCCCGGCGTGACGTTGAATCCTGCCCTCTGGACGAGGAACTTACTGGCAAAGGCCCTGACTTTCCGGATTTGAGCGAGGTTGACGTGGTGCGTCATTATACCAGGTTGTCCCAGTGGAATTTCGGGGTGGATACCGGCATGTACCCCTTGGGCTCATGCACCATGAAGTACAGTCCGAAAACCAATGAAAGACAGGCAAGCCTTCCGGGATTTGCAGCGGCCCATCCCCTCCTTCCTGCCACTCTGTCCCAGGGGGCGCTCAAGATGATGTTTGAGCTTGAGCAATACCTTGCCGAAATCACCGGTATGGACGCAACCACCCTTCAGCCTGCGGCAGGAGCCCATGGAGAGCTTACGGGAATTCTCCTTATTTACGCCTTTCACAAAAAGAAGGGGGCACAGCGTTCAAAGATCATTGTCCCGGATACTGCGCACGGCACAAATCCTGCCAGTGTAGCCCTCTGCGGTTACCGTCCTGTGCTTGTGAGATCCAATGAACAGGGAATCCTTTCCGTGGAGGCCGTCGCCGAGGTCATGGACGAAGACACGGCCGGAATCATGGTAACTAACCCTAACACGCTCGGTCTTATAGAAGAAAACAGACAGAAAATAGCCGAAATCGTCCACGCCAAGGGCGGGCTGGTCTATTGTGACGGGGCAAATATGAATGCTGTCATGGGTATAGTACAAATGGGCAAAATCGGGGTTGACGTGATGCACCTGAATCTGCACAAGACCTTCTCGACGCCACACGGGGGAGGAGGACCAGGTTCGGGTCCTGTGTGTGTCAAAAGCGAACTTGAACCATTTCTGCCTGTTCCCCGCGTGATCAAGGAAAACGGCAGATATGTCCTTGCTGAAGATTATCCTGAATCCGTAGGCAAGGTTGCAGCCTTTCATGGGAGTTTTGGTGTCATGATAAAGGCGTACAGTTATATTCGCACCATGGGGCCAAAGAATCTGAAAAAGGCCAGCCAACTTGCTGTGTTAAATGCGAATTATATCAAGGAAAGGCTAAAAGGGACACTGCATCTTGCCTACGACAGACCGTGTATGCATGAATGCGTTTTTTCAGATGAATATCAAAAGGCCGGCAAAGTGACGACCCTGGATATGGCCAAGCGACTTATGGATTACGGATTTCATCCGCCCACTGTTTATTTCCCGCTGGTGGTAGACGGTGCGATCATGGTCGAACCGACTGAGACAGAGTCCAAAGAAGAGATCGATCAGTTCATTGAAGCATTCAAAGCCATTGTAAACGAGGCCAGGCAAGACCCTGACCGGCTGCATGACGCACCGAAACGCTGCAAAGTAAAAAGACTGGATGAAGTAGCAGCAGCGCGGAAGCCATGTCTTGCGGGATAACTTGACGTCTCGGAAATTCTACAACCTATTGACATTATGGCTATTTATTGGCTCTATTGCAAAGTCAATCAGGAATAATGGAATGATGGAATATTGGAATGATGTGAAAAACAGGAATAAGAACAAAACACCTTTTAAACCCAATATTCCAGTATTCCAACATTCCATTATTCCAATTGTCAGCGAAGCGAACTAAGTCCTTTGTACATTTCAAATTGTTTCATTCTGAACATCAATGCTTCTAATTTCCTTGATCTCTTGGTTTCGGAAAGTCTTTGACAATGTCAATTTTATGCCAATATAGGGGACATTAGCACTATGAAGCACAAGAATATTCCATTAAATGAACGTATCATCTTTGCCCTGGACGTAGACTCCAAGGAAGAAGCAGAAAAATGGGTTGATCTTTTAGGAAATCACATAAATTTCTACAAGGTTGGCCTCCAATTGTTCATGGCGGAGTGGTTTCACGCACTTGAAATGATTACAAAACGTGGCCACAAGGTCATGGTTGATCTCAAAATTTTTGATGTTCCAGAAACAGTCAAATTGGCACTTAGACAGTTAAGAGATAAAAATATCACGTTTGCCACTGTGCATGGGAATGACCCAATCCTTCGAGCA
>DAOURD010000140.1:0-5019 GCA_030625295.1 Desulfobacterales bacterium
TCGAAGAGCGGTTGGCGTTGTTCCTCGGAAAGTTCGGGATTCACAACAAACACAGTTTCATACCTTCTCATAGCGCCTCCTTATGGATGTTAATAGCCCCGATTCTCCCAGAGCACCGGGGCAAGGGTGGCAGTGCTACAATTTCGTGAAAGTCCGTGGTGAAGTGTTATCAAAAGTATTATAAATACCGCCTCGCCGGGATTACTGTCAAGCATATTCTCGACAGGACAAAATTCTTGACTTTTAAGACCTTAGTTGCTACCCAGGTAACCTCTCAAAAAGTTCTGGTAAGACCATTTCTCGTAGGGGCGGGTTTATCCCGCCCGTAAGAGCTTTGTGCCGCAATGAACACAGGCGGGATAAACCCGCCCCTACGTTAAGAATATGCGGGTTTGGGCACGGGCATCGCATTGAGATCCATAGCGCTTACATTGAAGCCGTCCCGAATTTATTGAGAACTTACCATAAAACTATACAACATATTTTAATGCTGAGAAATTTGCCCGTTTCTGGATGGACACCAGTCAGATAATTCCATGCCTTTCAATCTGCTCAATTCATGGATATTGGGCTTGATGACATCGGGATGACCCTCAAATGCCTGACTTCTCAAAAAGGGAACCGTACACTGAAAGTCACCCCCTTTTCCGGGTTCGGACGGAAAGAGACTTCTCCTCTATGGGCCTCCGCGATCTTTTTTACAATACCCAGGCCCAGACCAGTTCCTCCCTTTTTCGTTGAAAAGAAAGGATGAAAGACGCTTTCACGATGTTCTTCTGTTATCCCGCAGCCGCGGTCAACCACCTCCAGGACCACTACGTTCCTTTCCAGGCGCGTCCTGACCAGTACACGCTCTCCGGCTGGAGAGGCATGAACCGCGTTGGTCATGAGGTTCAAAAGGACCTGCTTGATTCGAGGACCATCCAACAAAGGGGAGGGCAAAGATTGTTCCAGATCAGCTTTCAACTCCACCCCCGTCTTCCTTGCCACTGGTTGTGCCACTTCTATACTTTCCAGCACCAGTTCATTCAGGCTTATTTTCGCGGGCTGAATCTCCAGAGGTCTACCAAAGTCCAGCATCGCCTTTACCATGGATTCGAGACGAGCCGTTTCTTGAATCACGACGTCCAGTTTTTTCTGATTAGAATCGTCTTGCGGCAGCTTTCTGGAGACCTGGTTCGCGAAACCACCAATAGCCATAAGGGGTGTTTTCATATCGTGAGCTACTTCCGAGATGGCCCGTCCAATAGCAGCAAGCCCCTCGGCTTGAAGAAGGGCCCTGTGTTTCTTTCTTTCCTTTTCAACGAGAGACCCAAGGATGAGAGCAATGATAATGTATAACAGTGCCTCCAATAGTTCATGAAAATGTTCGAGCGAAAATCCTTGCCACTGTTTGATCGTATATGGAAGATAGAGTATGGAAACGCTTGCACAGACGTATATGGCCCCCTTCAGCCCAAACCACAGGCATCCCAAAACCAGGGGCACGGAAAAAAGCATCCGGTAAAGCGCATGCTGGTATCTCATGTAAGGCAAGGTGAAGTAATGCAGGGAGAGGATGCCGCCAATCATGAGAGCGATGAACACCACTTTCGTCCATTCTCTATTGTCAGACATGACTTACCTTACAAAAACTCTCTCGAACTTCTGCTACCTGGGTTACACAATACAGATATTTCTGTCTCTGCTTCCAAATATGCCGCCACGACGGTATTACCGGTACGTTATGAGTCGTTACGCCTCAACGATCACTTGAATCCCAGGCGCTTTTCTATTTTGTTCAACAAGGAATGCAAATCTGCTACCGCCATATGGCCCCTGCGGGCTCTAAGGATGCCTTCCTCCTTTAAACTCTGTATATGCCTGTTTACGACCACCCGGACAGACCCAATCAGATTAGCCAATTCTTCGTGAGAAAGATCGTTAATGAGCTTCAGCCCTCGCCCCGCTTTTTTTCAATGGGTTGGCCGGTTAAGTCCGCCGCAGCCGGAGCAAGCAGCCAAACCTGATAACCAACCGGATATGACCAATTACTCTACTCCATTAGTCCAATACTCCAGTGCAGGCGAAGCCCCATATTTCAATCAAACCCTCCTCACCTTCTTAGTCTTGACACAAACTACCGTCGGCGAGCCTTACACAACGAGATAACTTTTGGGCCACTTTTGTGTCATGGGTAACAAAACATCCCAGTCTCTCTTCATGTTTACCTCGCCATTATTTATGCTTAGTCGGACATCACTGGTTGCGACCGTGAACAGCAGAGTAAAGAAGCGGCACCAGGATCAAGGTCACAAGCCCGCTAACCAGCAGGCCTCCGATTACTGTAATCCCCAAAGCATTCCAGATCTCGGAACCTTCTCCTCTGGAAAGTGCCAGGGGAACCATGCCGAATATGGTGGTCAAGCTTGTCATGAGCACTGGGCGCAAGCGGGTCCTTCCTGCGGTGACAATCGCTTCCATGAGTTCCATGCCGCGTTTTCGTAGTTGCTTGGTATAGTCCAGGAGCACGATGGCGTTATTTACAACGATTCCCATGAGCATGACCACACCGATAAAGCTCATAAGGTTGAGCGAAGTCGCAGTGAAGACGAAGGCCCAGATCACACCGACAAAGGCGAAGGGACCCGAAAACATGATGATGAGCGGGTCCAAAAAATCCTCGAATTGGCTGGCCATAACCATATAAACCAACATCACACCAAGGATCAAAAGAAGGGTGAGGTCACGGAAGGCCTTCCGCTGTTCCTCAACCTCCCCACCCCATTCGATGGAAACGCCGGGAGGCAAATCGAGTGAGTCCATTTCCGCCCGAATGTCGCGTACCACATCCCCCAGGACTCTTCCCTGTACTCCTGCCTGGATCCGGGTGACACGGACACGGTTTTTCCGGTCAATCTCCACAGGCCCGAACGTCTCTTCGATAGTGGCTACGTTGCGCAGCTTGACGATCTGGCCAGTCAGGGTCATCAGCGGGGTTTCACCGATCTGTAGGAGACTCCTGCGTTGGTCTGCCTTCAAACGAAGTTCAATGTCGAAATCGTCTCCTGCCTCCCGAAATTTTGTATCATCAAATCCGTAGTAGTTTGTTCTCAGTGCGTCGGCGACAAGGGCCACGCTCAACCCTAACGATGCTGCTCTGTCCCTGTCAAGACGCACACGCACCTCCGGTCTTGGGTCTTTTCTGCTGATAGAAATATCAACGGCTCCCGGGGTCCTCTCCGCCATGTGCCGAATTTCTTGAGCGACTTTGTTGGTGCTTTCAAGATCGTGACCGAGCACATCGATGCTGATCGGTCGGCCACCCCCCAAAAAGGCCTTTTGAATTGCGCTGACAGCGCTTGCGGAGAACTTTTCAACGCCTGGCAATTCCATGGCTTTATGGCGGAGTTCCACACCGATTTCTTTGGCTGAACGATTCCGTTCTTCTTTATCAACAAGACGCCCACCGATACGACCGATGTTTGTCCCTTCATCAAAACCAAGAGCAGATAAAAAGCCTTTTTTGGTTTGTCCCGCCAGCGCATATGAAGCCTGCATCTCGGGAATGGCGTCAACGGCTTTAAGCATCTCTTCCGTTGTCCTTGCTGTCACTTCATCCCGGGTGCCCTCAGGCATCTCAAGAACGACTTCTACTTCTCCCGAGTCGACTTCGGGGAACAATTCCGTGCCTACCATGGGAATAAGAGCCAAACTGCCAAAGAATACCGAAGCGATCAAAGAAAGCACGATCTTGCGGTGGTGCAGTGCCCACCGGAGAACGTAGGCGTAGGCCTCCTCAACTTTGCCCAGCAACCGTTCACTCCAGATAAATACCCGGTTTGTCCTTCTTTCGCTCCCGGGACGAAGTAATCGGGAACAGGCCATAGGCGTTAGAGTCAGTGACACAAAGAGAGATGTAAGAATCGTGATCAGCGTGACGAAAGCCAACTGCCCAAAGATGATACCGGCAAGCCCCTTAACAAAAAAAAGCGGGCCGAAAACAGCCACAGTGGTTAAGGATGATGCAACCAATGCCATACCCACTTCCGATGGCCCGGAAATAGAAGCGCCCCTGGGGCTCTCGCCCTTATCCACATGCCTGACCACGTTTTCCAATACTACAATAGCGTTATCCACCACCATCCCTGTTGCAATGGCAAGACTCATGAGAGAAACAACGTTGATCGTGTACCCCATTGAAAAGAGCCCCATAAAGGCAGCTATGATGGAACAAGGTATAGTCAGCGTAATGAGGAGGCTGGTTCGGACGCGGCGGAGAAAAAGAAAGCAGACGATAACAACCAAAACACCGCCCACGAGGGCGGATGCGGCCAGCGTGTAGATCATTTTATATATGTGGTAAGATGTGTCCAGAATGGTATGGGCCTCGATGTCAGCAGGCACCTCGGTTTGCAACGTTGCCAGCCGATCCTTTATAGCATTGACCACGTTAACCGTGTTCGCGCCGGACTGTTTCTGTATGATCATAGCCACGGCGGGAGTGCCCCTGGACCAAGCCCACTCCTGGGGCTCCTCGTAGGCATCGCTGACGTTGGCCACATCCCGCAAGCGCACAAAGGCATCGTTATTCTTTCCGATCACGATATTGGCGATCTCCCAGGCGTTCTTGAATCGGCCCGCCACTCTAATCTGAAATTCCCTGCTTCCCACCTTCACCGTCCCTGCGGGGAGATTCAGATTTTCGGTTTTGAGCACCCTGCGTATCTGCTGAACCGAGAGGTGGTAGGCATCTATAGCTTCACGATCAAAATGTACATTGATCTGCCTTTCCTGACCACCAACATAGACAATAGCTCCCACACCGGGGATGCGTTTCAGGGGATCGGCAATCTGCTTGTCCACGATCCTGTAGAGATCAGGGCTGCTCTCCTTTGCCGTCACTGTCATCACGAGCACCGGCACCATGGAACTGCTGAACTTAAAAATAAAGGGTTCTTCAGCGCCATCCGCAAGGTCCGGCTTTGCAAGATCGATCTTCTCCCGGATATCGTTGACAGCCACGTCCAGGTCTGTACC
>DAOURD010000217.1:0-4143 GCA_030625295.1 Desulfobacterales bacterium
TGAACCGAAGAGAGGGAATGGTATTTGTGGATGATTTCATGAGATATGAAATGGAGCGCGTGGACACGAAGTTCAGCATTGGATGGTTCGCCTGCGTGCCCAGTGAGGACCTGGATTTTGAAGGGGCGCTGGAATACGTCCAGGAACACCCATACGATGATTTTATGCATAAGTACTTGCTGGACCTGACTGGAACATTCGGGCCAAATCTTGTTGATCTCTTGATAAAGCAAGGAAAGGAAAATGATCCTTACTTGTTGGCATTAATGTATGAAACTTGTATTCTCAATGACAAATTGCACGCCTTAAGAGCAGGGTTCGATGGAATTGATGTCAAACAATTGGCAGAATATACACCACTTATATATATCAACTGGTTCCTGAGACAAAACCAGGGCGACAATCTTTATTGGGTAAGGCTCTTTTCCGAAAACATTTACGGCCATAAACCCCTACCTTCTCCAGAGTACTTAGAACGTTCTGCGCCGTTTGATCCGGATGCAGTCAAGGCATGGAAGGCCAGGGTGGCGCCCATCGAGGATTTATTGATTGAATTGGGCCAAAAGGTCTCCCAAAAGAGCCCCGTGCCAGGACCGACTCCGGAGGAGACGGCCGAAAGAGCGATGGAAAAGCTGAAAGCTCGTAACCTTGTGGCCGGGCCGGAAGCTGGAACACAAGCCAGCCTCAGCCCGTACGCCCTGCTGATGCCGTGGAAGCTGGCTGTCACCGTATCAGCAGGGAGGAACCGGTGGCAATTGACCGGTATCCAGACAAGCTACGGGAAAGGTCTCAATATTCACGAGGCAAGAGCATCCTGTTTGATGGAGATCGTTGAGAGGTATTCGGCTTTTGCAAGTTTTCATTCTGACAGTATTCCTGGCTATAAGAAGAGCTATCCTCTAATCAAGGCCACTCATAAAGATTTGGTAAAAAAAAGCCATAACGCCTTGGACCCCAATGATATGAATCTGGAAGTCCCGTACCAGAACCAGGAACTCCATTGGATTCCTGCTGACAGGACGGATGAGAATGGGCGACATCCGATTTATGTGCCGGCCCAACTGGTCTTTCTCTTCTGCAATCTTGATGAGATTAGCCTCACCAGTGGTTTGCCCTCAAACGGCCTGGCTGCCGGAAACACCCTTGAAGAGGCAAAGCTAAATGCATTGGTGGAGGTCATTGAAAGAGATGCAGAAAGGGTTATGCCTTACGCTTGGGACAGGTGCTTTTTGTTGGAATCGGATGATCATCGGGTAAGGGATATTCTTAAAAGTTGTGTGGAAAAGGGTATCCATGTTCAATTTCTGGATATCACACCCGAGTTTGGCGTCCCCTGCTACAAGGCTTTTATTTGTGGGCCTGGCGGAGAAATTCTCAAAGGATGCGGGGCCGGGCTGGATGGCAAGAGGGCAACTGTCTCGGCACTGACCGAGGTGCCATATTCCCACTCGCAGGAGCCTCGCTCCATGCCCGCACCCGAGGGCACAAGGACCATAAAGTACGAGGAGCTTCCGGATTACAGCACGGGAGATGTTGGAGAAGACTTGAAGCTTTTAGAAAGGCTTTTGATCAAGAACGGCTATCACCCGATCTATGTGGATTTGACAAGGGCAGATCTGGATATACCCGTAGTGAGAGCCCTGGTGCCCGGACTGGAGATGATAACCGATTTCGACCGGTTCTCCAGCCTGAGCCTCCGGCAGTTCGCTCACTCAGGATACTGCAACGTTGCTTAGGAAGCTGTCCGAGAATACGTCTTTATGTCATTTCGACCGGTCTTCATGTCATTTCGACCGAAGGGAGAAATCTAAAAGTTACGTATTTTCAATATAATAAGATTTCTCCCTGGCCCAGACCTGGCCCCATAAGGCTAGCGGGCTCATTGTAACATGTGTCGCGCCCCTGGCCCAGACCGGGATGACACGAACGACACATCTGCCCAAGGCTGTCGCGCCAGGGCGGGCAGGGCGGGCCCTTCGGTCGAAATGACATGGGGCAAGAGAGTGTGAACGGTTACGAAATGTCCTTTTAAAAGCGGCGTAGCCGCGTTATATAAAATCTCACTGCGATTTTATAAGGGAGAAAACCATGACAGACCAAAAAGGTCTTCGCCTCACGGAGACTGTTAGCGGCTCAGGCTGAGCCTCAAAACTGCCTCCAGGGGACCTGGAGAGGGGACTGTGCGGACTCGAAATTCCGACTGATTCGAGTGTGATTGTGGGGATGGACCGGCCGGACGACGCTGGGGTTTACAAAATCAGTGATGATCTCGCCATTATCCAGACCGTGGATTTTTTTACCCCCATAGTGGATGATCCTTACTGGTTCGGGCAGATCGCTGCGGCCAATGCCTTAAGCGATGTCTATGCCATGGGAGGGGTTCCTAAAACAGCCATGAATCTGGTGGCCTTCCCGTTGAAACAAATGGACATGTCCGTGCTCCGGCAGATCCTTCAGGGAGGATTGGACAAAATGAAAGAGGCTGGAGTGGTTCTGCTCGGAGGACATAGTGTGGAGGACAATGAACTCAAATACGGTCTGTCTGTCACTGGCTTCATTCACCCGGATCGTGTCCTCACGAAGAAGGACCTCAGGGTTGGAGATCGTCTGATACTGACCAAGCCGCTTGGTACCGGTATCATTAACACCGCTATTAAAGGTGGACTTGCGTCCGGCGAAATCATAGAAACTGTCACGCATCTCATGGCTACCCTTAACCGGGACGCGGCAGAGATAATGCAGGATTACCCTGTGCACGCCTGCACGGATATTACCGGTTTTGGTCTGCTGGGTCATCTTGCGGAAATGGTGGTGGATTCCGAATTCGGGGTGGAGATTCAGGCAAATAGGGTTCCTCTTTTACCGGAAGCCCTGGAATATGCTGCGATGGGGCTGATGCCGGCCGGACTTTATAAAAACCGGGAGTTTCGCCAGGCCATGGTGGATATTTCGTCTTCTGTGGACACCTTCATTCAGGACATTCTCTTTGACCCGCAGACATCCGGAGGCCTGTTGATCTGCGTAGCCAGAGAAAGCGCCGATGATCTGGTGGATAGATTAAAGGAAAAAGGGATGGATAAGACAGCAATTATAGGAAAGACGTTACCTGAACCAAAGGGAAGAATTGTGGTAACTTAGTTTGCTCCGCTCATCCGCAAAAGGCGGAAATTGACTCAAATTCTGCAGAGCTTTCGCAATGTCATTGCGAGGAGCGGAGCGACGTGGCAATCCCATCACCTGGAGATTGCTTCGCCTTCGGCTCGGAATGACAGGATTGACAGGCATTTTCAGCCGGCCATTGCGCAATTCGGGATTGATGGAGTAATGGAGTGGTGGAGTGGTGGAGTAATGGGCTAAGAGGTTAGGATTTTCTTCCTAAACTCTTGCCAGAGATCTGTTAGGCCAAGTCCTTTGAATGTCTTTTCTGCCTCATCTCTGGAGGTTTTCTGAATGAACTCCTCGGATTTCTGTATGGAATAAACACCTTCCGATGCCAGCATGAAATCACACGTGGGACAACTCAGATCCATGCCCTGTTCTCGTCTCTCTTCGTATTCTTTAAATGCTTGGGCTAATTGATTTCCTTTAGCCAGAAACAGGATATCCTCCCCCCGGTCAAGGACAACCACATAATAGGTGCTTCCTCTGGCCAAAAGAGAGAGCTTTCCTTTTTCTTCCCGTTTTGCCAATATTTCCAATTTGCTATGCCTTCTTGACCAACAATCTTACCGTCTCTCCCTGCTCGGTAATGTTGAGAACTTCGTGACCCTTGCTGGTGACAAGCCTCCTCACATTCTCCTTTGACGGCGGGTAATCGACTATTACCTCCAAGGTCTCTCCGGATTTCATTTTCGCCAATGCCTCGTTGGTTTTCATTACCGGCAAGGGACAAACCTCGCCGCATACATCTAAGGTTACGTCGGCCATTATTTTTACCTCCTAAGACAAAACCGCTTTAATGAATGGGGCGACAAACCTGTGGAAGATTATTGCGCCCAAGGCAAATCCTACAAGATATACGATGGCACTCTTGCTGCCTTCAGCGGCCATTATGTGTTGCCTGAAGGGACAGCCTCCTGCCATGCAGGAGAAGAAACCGAGACCAAATCCGCCCAATACGGCAAGGATTATATGTGCCCTGGC
>DAOURD010000085.1:0-5911 GCA_030625295.1 Desulfobacterales bacterium
AATAAGTACAACTACATTACCGCAAACCTCAACTTTTATCAATCTGTTTAGGGCTCGCCCTTGACTAATGATTTGGTTTCATGCTAGTTTTTCTAAAATTTCGGGAAAATATGTCTTAACCCTAACCCGTAGGAGCTAGAACTTAGCTCCGCTTCGCTCCGCAATTGGCCCGCCCTGGCGCGACGTCCTTATTATAAGCTACCAAGCCGGTAATCCAGGTCTGGGCCAGGGAATAATGGAATGATGTAAAAGAAAAAAAGACTACAATCCTCTTAAACCCAACATTCCACTATTCCACTATTCCAATTGCGGAGCGAAGCGGAGCTAAGTTCTAGCTCCTACGGGTTAGGGCCAAAACGTATTCTCCCGAAATTTTAGAAAAACTAGCATGAAACCAAATCATTAGTCAAGGGCGAGCCCTAAACAGATTGATAAAAGTTGAGGTTTGCGGTAATGTAGTTGTACTTATTGTAGACGTTCACGGGTTCAGGGTTCACCGTCTTTTGATTGTTGATTTACGCCCGCCCTGCCCGCCCTGGCGCGACAGCCTTGGACAGATGTGTCGTTCGTGTCATCCCGGTCTGGGCCAGGGGTGCGACCTGATTGGAAGAGGCTGCTGCCTCCGTAAGTCAGGTCTGGGCCAGGGATTGTTGATTGTTGATTGTTTTTTCATTGTTCAATCATCAATGTTAACCCTGAACCTCTGAACCCGTGAACGGTTACTACTCTTGGAGGTTCTACTGTGTCTTTAAACGAAAGCCCTGACTGCAAGATTGAAAAGATCATTCGTGCAGATGCCACTGAGGTCGTTGCGCTGGTCTCAGCACACCTTGAGGATGAACAGATGCAGTATTTCCTTCGCAACCAGGACTGTCTGACAACGGATCTTCACAGTACAAAGGCCAGACTCGGCATCAATCAGGAGAAGCTGAGTGATTTTGAATTGAAAGGGAACAAGATCTCCTATGAAGCCAGGTTCTGGTTTTATATTGCCGAATATTCTGCCGGCCTTACTATTGACCAGTTGATGACACCCGGCCTTGAAGTCGGCAAGATATATTTGAGAAATCCCAAACTGAAATACTCTGCAGAGGAATTGATTAACCTCATTTCAAACCGCACCATTATTGTTCCCAAGGGAACCAGGGTTCTTGAAGAAGGCGTTCTGGTTGTACCGGTTATGCCGTTTGTGCATCTTCCCAATCCCAGGGTCTTGACGCCCGATTATCTGAAGGCTGCTGTGCTGAAAAGGGTTCCTCGTGAGGATCTCTATTTTGCTCAGCCGGAACAGAAGGTGGACAAGGTCATTGTGCCAGCGGGAAGCGGGGTGATATCACATACGAGTCTTTTTACACAGCAAAACGAAATCTATATTCTCGATCCGGAACACACAGATGCCAGGGTAGCAAGTAAACACACCAATGGGATCATATATCTTGAACTGATGGGAGGAGAAAAAGACATCGTCAAGGAGAAGGTTCACTTCGAGGTCTATAAACAGGCTATGGCGCAATATGGTGCGAAGAAAAAGTTCTATATTGACCTGCAGTCCTCCTTCCTGGACGGACTTTACGAAGAGCGGGTCGTGGATGAAAACACCATCGCAGCCATTAGTGAAACTGAAGGACAGAGATTAATCAAGCTAACACCCC
The DNA here is from genome assembly GCA_030625295.1 of Desulfobacterales bacterium. GTDB lineage: Bacteria > Desulfobacterota > Desulfobacteria > Desulfobacterales. Next base: position 1,653 of record DAOURD010000085.1, read on the forward strand.
CAGCCAACCCCCCTGGCCCAGACCGGGTTGGGGAGCGTGATAGTCTCTCGCGATCGTGTCGCGCCAGGGCGGGCTTGAAGGGGGAGGGTAGGGTGGGGGTGAGGTACGATCGACTCTTACACGAGCTGCAGCCTAATACATCTCTCGTGCTTCAGGATTTCCCCAGCGAACGCCTTGCATCTTACCTGATTGTGGCTGCTGACCTGGGTTTCATCAGGGACCTGACCTTCAGAAAGGCCCCTGAGGAGGAGTATTTTTTCAGGTCCGAAGACCTTGTCTTTATGAATACGCTTCAGGATATGGGTGTGGAAATTTACTGGAAGAATCCCTTGCAGGGGGACCTGGTTCTATACAAGCAATTCTTTATGAGATCTTCGCTGATACCATCATTCAATGAGGCATTCAGCTCAAGAAAGCTTGCTGCGATTTACGGAACAGCAGGGGATGTAGATGGTGACACACAGAAAGAAATCGTAGACAGCATCAAGTCCTTTAAGGACTTCCACGGCGGTATCTGCGGCATCCTCACAGGGGGCAGTGCCGGAAGTGTCATGTCCTTTGTGTCCGAGACCACGGCTTCTCTGGGGATGCTATCCGGGGCCGTATACTGGAAGATTCCAGGGGTGGACATCTATCCACATGTCGATTTTGCAGTCTATCTAGCCCGAAATGACTTGCTGGAAAGACAGGAGATCTTATCTGAAACCACTGAGGCAGACATCTATTTTAAGGGCGGGGTAGGGACCAACCTTGAAAATGCCATCACTTTCGTGAAGAAGAAACTCGGCATTGGGCATTACAAGCCGCAAATATTTGTAGGAGAATTTTACAAGTCCCTTCAGAATTGGCTCAACCACCTGTCATCTGAGGGGATGGTGGACCCCAAGGTCTTTGAAAGTTGCTATTTTATCGAGCATGGCTCTGAGATCTTCAAGACGCTGTGCGCACACTTTGGCTCAGAAGACAAAATGATCCACGAAGTCTCAGTGAATGAAATGTGGTGAGATCGTTCCCCTGGCATGATTACGAAAAGACATATCAGGCAATATTTGGACGAGCTATCTTCAGGTATTCCCACCAAGCAAGGTGAGATGCCCGATCATGTATGGCAGCAACTTCAGGAATATATGGTCAAGCATTACAATCGCCTCGATAAAGGCGCGCGTGCATATGCTGATGAGATCTTTGATCAACTCGACGCAGGTGTAAGACAAAGGATTGATTCCCTTCCCGAAGGCCGGGAGAAAAAGGTGTTGAGCCGGAAGCTTTCCATGGTTCGTGGGGAACGCTCTCCTGTACCAGCCGTTTATCTGGATACCCCTGTCATTGAAAACATCATCAGGCACGGCCTGGGGCAGCGTCTTGCCGAACCCACAGCAGCAAACTCTAAGGCCCTGTACGAGGAGGTCCTGGCCCTGGTCAAGGACGGAAAGCTCATCTGTCCTGAAAACAGCTTTCATTGCGAAGCCCTTCAGATGGAGGGGCATCAGGCCTGGGAAGGGCTGAATGTCATCAGAACGCTTTCGGAAGGCTTGTCATTCAAGCATAGTCAATCCATAGAAGACTTTCAAATCTTCAGGGCCCTTCGTGGCTTCATCGATGGCGATGGGCCGGTGAACTACCGAAGGTTTTGGCAGGACGCCTTTCAGAAGGAAACGGTCAATGCAATCATGAAGAAGCGATCATCTATTTTGTTAAAGGGTGTCCTGGCCCTGGCCGAAAAGCCGGGTGATGCCGCGAGCCGGCAAGGAGGGCCAGGGTCCCTTTCCACGCGGCTCAGGATTAGGTACGATGAAGCCTTTCTGAAAAACGAGCAGCAACTGCAACAACGATCTACAAGGCACCTGAGGGACCTGGTCAGGCTCGGCATGAAATACCAGAGCAGAATGGGGGAGGCACAAAAACGGAGCCTTGACGGTTTCTGGGCGGGTCAAAAAATTGACCTGGCAGTCTCCCTGTGGAACTACTATGGCGGAAAACCGGAAGGCATGGAAGGACTGGTATCCTTTTATGAATCTGAACACTTCAGAGATGTCCCGGCCATCAAGATGAAACGGGACATCTGGAACGCCTTTTCGGTAAATCATAAAGAGGGTCTAAGGAGAGTAACCGGCCCGGGGGATATAAACATCATGTCCTCTATTCTTCCTTACGCGGATATCATGATCCTGGGTCGCAGGATGACTGAAGTGGTCAGAGACATGTTGAGTCTGGACGTTAAGTTCGACTCAGAGATTTACAGCGTGGATGAGCATGATCTGATCATGGCTGCCCTCAAAGAGATTGCGGGCCTCGACTATCCGTCTTCGTAGGCTAAGATCTTAACATTTATGTCAGGTTTTTGCGACCTGTGCGGTTAGGGTGATTCTTGAGCCCTTCCAAATGATCTAATTCTGATAGGCGGGTTCCCGTAGGGGCGAGTTTACCTCGCCCGAATCGATTTGGCTGGCGGCGTAAAGCCGCCCCTACGACGTCTCCCTCATAACCATCAACTCATTGACAAAACACGGTGAATGCTAACCGCACAGCTCCCAAAGTTTCGACCTGTGCGGTTAGATATTGGATTTATTGTTAGGGAAGCAAAAAAAAGAATTATCACGAAAGCACGAAAGATTGAAAACACGAAAGGGAAGTCTCTGGATGGACACGCCAACTTGACTTTCAGGTTTTTGTTTCGTGTTTTCGTACCTTCGTATTTTCGTGATTGATTTTGAATGGTTTTTTAACCGCACAGGTGGCAAAGTTTCAGGCATCGGAGAGAAGAATGTGTTTTGAAAAGGTTGATTTGGTATTAGAAAAATATGGATATAGGCATGAAGCCTTAATAGGTATGCTGCAGGACATACAGCTCCTGGAGAATTACTTGCCTGTTGAAACGCTTCAGCATGTTTGTCGGAAGTTGGAAGTCCCTCTGAGCCGTATCTATTACATCGTCACCTTTTATAAATCATTCAGCCTGGAGCCCAGAGGCCGCCACATCATCAAGGTTTGTCTTGGAACGGCCTGCCATCTCAATGGGGCCGTGCAAAACCTGGAACAGATTGAGCGGACCCTCCATATCCGTGAAGGGGAGTCAACCGAGGACATGATGTTTTCTCTGGAGACGGTGAACTGTCTAGGCACGTGCGCACTGGCACCCGTAACGATGGTAGGTGAGGACTATTACGGTGCAGTGACGCCCGGGAGGGTTGAAAAGATTTTGTCTATCTATGCTGAGACATCAGGTTCTGTAGAGAATGGAACAGATTAAGAGCGCTTCAGGACTGGAAAATTACAGGAAGTCAATCCTACAAAACCGCGATTCAGAAAAAAAGGTTATAAGGATTTGCAACACTGGGTGCCGTGGGAGAGGTTCGTCCAAAGTGGCAGAGGCTTTAGAAAATCAGGTCAGAGAAAAGAAATTGCAGGACATTGTAAGCATAAAAAAAACTGGGTGTCATGGCTTTTGTGAAATAGGATCAGTTCTGGTTATAGAGCCCGATAATATCCTTTACCAAAAGGTCAAACCTGAGGATGTACCAGAGATCCTGTCTGAAACGATTCTTAAGAGGAACGTGTTGGATCGATTATTGTATCGGGATCCCAAGACAGGCGAAAAGATCTTCCATGAAACCGAAATCCCCTTTTATCAGAATCAAAGAAAGGTCATCTCCCATCACACAGGCAAGATAGATCCAACTGATATGGATGATTATTTTGCAGTTGGCGGATATGCAGCCCTATCCAAGGCCCTGACCACCATGACACCCATGGAGGTTATCGAAACCATTGAGGCGTCCGGGTTGCGGGGGCGTGGCGGTGGGGGATTTCCCGCCGGAAAGAAATGGAGATCCTGCCGGGAGGCGCCTGGAATCGTCAAATACGTGATTGCCAATGGTGATGAGGGAGATCCGGGTGCGTTTATGGACCGAAGTCTGATGGAGGGCGACCCTCACGCTATTATTGAAGGGATGATAATAGGGGCCTATGCCATTGGCGCCAATGAAGGTTTTATCTATGTGCGGGATGAATATCCCATTGCAGTCGAGCACTTGTCCATAGCCATCGACCAGGCAGATTCGTATGGCCTGTTGGGCAAGAATATCTTAGGCACAGGTTTTGACTTTACCATAGAGATAAACAGAGGGGCTGGTGCCTTTGTGTGCGGTGAATCAACAGCACTAATGAATTCCCTTGAAGGCAAAGTAGGCGAACCCAGGGCAAAGTATGTTCACACAGTGGAAAGCGGCCTGTGGGACAGGCCGAGCAACCTGAACAAT
>DAOURD010000309.1:0-3292 GCA_030625295.1 Desulfobacterales bacterium
GTCGAACTTGCCAAACACTTTAACCCTCATCCACTGAGTTTATTGTCGATATCATACAAGTCCTCATTTGGGAACCAAAAACGGACCGTAAAGATTTCTGTTTTATACTGGTGTCAAAAATCATGAATTGTTAAAACACAGTTTTCCTTGCAGAATCGAAACTGGCAACAAGGAGAATCCGAGTACAACTCGCTTGCCAGAATCGTAACTTGTTGAAATCTAAAGATAGCAAAGCCAAATCGAAACCACAATCAGTCTTTTTTTCCTTCGTCTCAGTGGATTATGACGACAACCCGTCTATCAATGCAGCCACATTGTGACCCAAGACGTCATGGTTGTATCCACCCTCAAGGATCGCAAAGCAGCCACCTCCACACGCACGGGCAGTCTGGCGGACCATCGTACCAATCGAAAAATAATCCTCGGTGGCAAGGAGTCCGCCCCAGTCCTCTTCGTGATTGTCGAAACCAGCTGAAATCCCGATGAGATCAACTTGAACACCTGACAAGATATGCCCAACCTGGCGAACGTATTCCTCTCGGCTCCGTTCGGATGGGTTATGGATCTTCACCCAGTCCTTGTTACCCAAGATATTCACCGTCCCATCCCCAAAATGAAGGTCAATATCAAGGACAAGGGCCGTGCTTATGAGCCCTTCCGCACGCAACGCAAGAAGAGCTATCGCCATGTTATTGAAATAGCAGAATCCCCAGGAACTGTAAGAGGACGCATGGTGACCGGGTGGACGGATCAGACCGAACGAAGGCTCATCGAGTCCAATACGAGCCGCCTGAATCGCCCCGCCAGCGGCCAGGGCGGCAATCGAATAAGGGTCATTCTCTCGCACATAGTCCACATGAGTCTTTGTATGGGCGGCAGCAATTTGAGCCTCAGATGCAGGCTCGGGAGTGACAAACTCCACATCAGAGCCAATCACCTCCACTATCGCCTCCATTCGTCCCGCTTCTGCGGCTGGATCAGATGTATAAACCTGATAGAAATCCTTGTGAAAAACAACTTTCATGAATCCGTTTCATTTCCTTCAGCAGCCGGGAACAAACGATCAGTTCATGGCTTCCCGTCTGCTTCGGGTTTTGGTACCCACATGTCGCGTTCAGCGTCATAGTCATGGGTTCGTCTTATCGCTTCCATGGTTCTTGCGTGCATCTCGAGATCGAAGACCAAATCCTGGTAAGAGGTCTCGTACCTCTCGGCAAAATCGTTTTTCCTCTCTGACAGAAGTTTTAGCGCGGCTTCTGAATGCCTATGAAATCGGTCTTTATATTCAGAGAGCCTTTTGTCCAATGCACCCTGTAGTGCTTGGTCCTCTGTTTGCTGATATTCGTCGTAAAGTTGAAAATAATTGTAAAGATCATTCTCATCAATAACACTCACGATTTCAACCCCCTCAGCCCTTCAGCGCTTTAGAGTAATTCTCAAAAATATGTTCCGTTTCAATTGTCACGATAAAGTCTCCAAAGATCTCCGAGCGAGCCAATTTTGATCATTTTGTCAAGAAGTTCTTATACATGCCGACATAAATAATTGCGCATAAATGAATAATTTTTGGGAGGCCTTATAGATAATAGACTTCGCCCCGAAATTTCGCGGATTACATGACCTCGAGTTACACTTGTCAGAATATCGTATAGTTGCTATATATCAATCATGCCCAAGACTAAGGTAATTTTCTACTCGGAGAGGGAAAAATGTCCAGTCCTTGATTGGCTGGAACGTATTCCCAAAAAGGCTTACGCGAAAGGTATGGTAAGAATTGAACGATTAGCAGACATAGGCCACGAGCTTCGACGTCCTGAAGCTGATTATCTACGGGACCATATATATGAATTAAGGTGGCGCTTCCAGTCGGTAAATTACCGTATACTCTATTTCTTTCATCGCCGACACTTGGTGGTTTTAACGCATGGCCTCACAAAAGAGGCTGAGGTACCTTCCAAAGAGGTTGACCTTGCAATCCAGCGTAAGATAGCATTCGAGGCCAACCCCTCAAGTCATACGTATCTGGAGGAATGAAATGAAAAGAACAGAAGATGCTCTTGAGATTCTGAAACAGCGTCGAGCGAGGGATACGGAGCTTCAAGATCTCTACGACGAAGAAAAGGTAAGCTTCCAAGCAGCCATAGCTATCAGGGAAGCCCGCGAAGCAGCAGGAGTCACTCAGGGAGAACTGGCTAAGTTGGTTGGCAGTACGCAGTCGGTCATCTCACGCTTGGAAGACGCCGACTATGAGGGAGATACCCTAAAGATTCTGGAACGTATTGCCAAGGAGTTAAAGCATCGGCTAATCATCCACATGGAGCCGATAGACGAAAAGCGGGCCTCTTTTCAAGGCTAACGCGTTCATTGGATTTTGGTGGATAATGCACCCTGTGAGCTGACAGAAAACAACATCATGGCCAAAAAACTCAACTTATGACCGTTCGAAGTATATTTTCACCAGCCAAGAAGGCCTTTTCCTTTTTCCAATGGAAACCGGAATGAATTTTGCGTCAGACGCTCCAAGCACTACAGACCGCTCTGCGCCACCATCATTGCATCCCGTCAAAGGCGCCTCTAGGGTCTTTTTGCTTTGCGAAAAATAACTGTAACCGTTCACGGGTTCAGGGTTCAGGGTTCAGGGTTCAGGGTTCACCGAGACTCTCAACCGCTGATTCGTGGGATCTGGGAGTTTGTTGGGTTTTCTTCGGTATACAAAACGGTCTTGCCCCAAAGTCCGGAGTGAGCTTTACATAGCGTTGAACCAACAAAACATAAGGTAACCTTGAACCCTGCCCGCCATTGCCAGAGACCTGCCCGCCATTGCCAGAAATGCTAGCATTTGACCTGACCGCTGTACTTGGCGATGGCAGGCGGGTGCCGGCACATAAGCTCAATGCTGCCTCAGGCGTTGGCAGGCGGGCATCTATTCGTGATTTTCTCGGCATGCAAACCGAATGGCATACCTAATTCAGATTATCAAGTTAAATAGTTAATAACATCCCTTTAGCACTATAGCCCGGAGCGACTGCGAAATTACCATCAGAATAGACTGCGTATCCATTGGAAGAGTGACAGTAACCCATTACGCCTTCGAACCAATAACTGATTGTTTTTTCTTGCTGCTCCTTTTATACCTTTTATCAAATGAATCATGGGTTCCTATCCAAAACCAAATGCAAGCATCTTTGAAGAGAGCACCGGGGTCAAATTTCTTTCGGAGCGGTCTTAACCGTTACCGAAAAGGGGGCCATTAGAATACTCCTTGACAAATATCAGGCCCTGCCCTATCATT
>DAOURD010000124.1:0-5257 GCA_030625295.1 Desulfobacterales bacterium
ACCCCCCTTTACAAAAGGGGGGAATTGAGTTGTATGCAAATGGCCCTCTGGGAATTTTTGAAAGTCCCCCTTTTTTAAAGGGGGATTTAGGGGGATTTTGTTATCAAAGTATTAGCGGAACAGTACCATTTATTTTCTGCCAGAAAAAATACGAACTTTACAACTAACGGACTAAACAGTATAAAAATTGGGATATGAAACAATGTATCACCTGGGTTGAGCGGTTCAACGTTCCCGGTTCCCGGTTGAAGAGCCCTAATTGGCTGTTAACAAAAGGATGACGCGTCAATAAAGAAAGTTCACCGTTCAAAGTTCATAGGTTCAAAGGTTGTCAACCCTGAACCCTGAACCCTGAACCCTGAACCGTGAACCCTTGTAAAGTATACTATAACCTTTGAACCTTGAACCCTGAACCTGGAACCGATCACTTTAGGTATCATCAAGGAGGGTATGACTATGGAACAGAAATCGTACTTTTTTGTTGTCCTTAGCACCTTGATTGCGATCTGCCTCCCCCTCACAGCCGTGGCCGTAGCCCAGCAGGCTCCCGATTTGGAGATAGCAACGGCTACCATCTGCCGAGAGGTGGTTGATCGGGAGCCCGTGGATGCGGGGACCAGTTTCGAGCCCTCGGTGGGCAAGCTTTACTGTTTTACCCACGTTACGGGCGCACAGAGTGCGACCGAAATCTACCACGTCTGGTACTTTGCTGAAAGCGAGAGGGCAGTGGTAACATTGCAGGTCAAGACTGCCAGTTGGCGCACCTACAGCTCAAAGATCATTCAACCCCATGAGATCGGCGACTGGCGTGTGGACATCCTCGGCCTGGAGGGTGATGTGCTGAAGGTAGTCCATTTCGAGATCAAGCTACAAGGAGAAGTCGCGCCGCCATCAGAATAATTTTGGGCGAGCCTTTAGCATTCGTGGTAAACTGTTACACGTTTTCCACTGTCCTGTCAGATCATGCTGCAACGAAATCTCTGATCACGAGTTGGATATTTTTTCGCTCTCGCCAGCGATTCCAGCGAACATGGCAGGCAATACGGTGGAATCGTTTGGGGGGTGCCTTGCAGTCCGCCGCAGGCAGATTGAACAAGATCGCATCAAACGGTCTCGTTTGGTCCGCCTTCGGCGGATTTGAGGGACGCAATCGCATCTGCAAATGATGGGCTCCAACCACCCGGGCGGAAAGGACATCCATGTCTGAAAGCATAAAAAGAGGCTCTGGATTTCCTGTTCCGAAAGGGGCAAGTGCTTCCAGCTCATCAGCCAGTTCACCAGAGACATTAGATCCGGAGATTTCGCAGTCGATAACCAGTTTAGGCACGAAATTCTCAGGCGTTGTTTTCTGGCAGACGATTCTTTCAAAATCTCTGCGGAAAGCCGGGATGTTTTCGGCTCTCAACGTGACGCCTGCTGCCGCCTTGTGGCCGCCGAATTTTTCCAGGTACTCGGCACAGCCCTTCAGGCCTTCATACAAATCAAATCCATCCGGACTTCGGGCCGAGCCCTTGCCCATACCGTCTGTAACCGAGATAACAACAACGGGTCGATAATATCGGTCAACCAGCCTGGACGCCACGATTCCGATCACGCCCTGGTGCCATCCCTGCTGGTCTAAGACCAGCGCTCTTTGTTTCAGTAGCTCAGAGTTGTTTTCAAGGCGCTGGACGATCTCTGACAGGATGTAGTTTTCAATCTTCTGCCTTCTGGTGTTTTCCTGGTTAAGCTCCTTTGCAATGGCTTGTGCTGTCTGCACATTTGACGTCATCAGGAGCCTCAGAGCAATTGAGCCGTCGCGGAGTCTTCCGGCTGCATTCACCCGGGGGGCGAGCTTAAAAGCGAGGTCCCGGGTATCGAGGGGGCGATTCGGTATGTTGCATACATCCAACAGGGCCTTAACACCAGGACGTACATTAGAAGCGAGTACTTCAAGTCCGGCCTTCACATAGATGCGGTTTTCTTCCACAAGCGGGACCATGTCTGCGACTGTGCCAAGGGCTACCAGATCGCAGGCAGCCTTTAGGTTTGGTTCCAGTCCGCCTCTGGCGGACCAAAAACCCTCATCCCGGAGCCTCTTGCGTAGCGCCATGATCAGGTTGAAGGCCACACCCACCCCGGCGAGCCACGAAAAGCCTGAGGGACAATCAGGCTGTTTAGGGTTCAAAATGGCAAAGGCATCTGGCATCAGGGGAGGGGTTTCATGATGATCAGTTATGATCACGTCGATCCCGGCACGACGGGCCGCACTGACCGCATCAAAGCTGCTAATGCCGCAATCCACGGTTATGATAAGGCAAATACCATCGGGGATAGCGCGCTTTTCAACATAATTCCTGGTCAACCCGTAACCTTCGGTCAGGCGATTCGGGATGTGGTAATGCACATCAGCATCCAGATAGACCAGAAACTCTAAGAGAATCGCAGTGGCTGTGATGCCATCCATATCATAGTCCCCAAAGATGAGCACTTTTTCACCGCGACGAACAGCCAGCAGGATACGCTCAACCGCACGGTCCACATCTTTCATCACAAGAGGGGATCGAATGTGGGCAAGTGAAGGCTTGAGAAAGGCTGCCGCCTGGTCCGGGTCGCAAATGCCACGGTTTACGAGTGCAGTGGCGACCGCTTGTTGACAGCCCAGGCTGTCAGCAAGCGTAGAAACCTGTTCAGGATCAGGTGAAAGGACGTGCCACTTCTTTTGCATGACAGATAGGAATTCCCTTTTTTGAGTCCCGCTTATAGCGGGACGTTATATAAAATCGCAAAGCGATTTTATAGCCCAAAGAGGACATTTGTACAATACCGATTTTTTCATTGAAAAGATGGGGGGATTGGTGTTAATTTGCATATTAAATCACATGGCGATTTTATTCACATGCCCAAAACCACAGTTAAAAGATACTATCGCATAGATCGAGGGCAGATTCATTTCTTGAAGTTTATTCTGGAAGGATACGACGGGATTGCTGTACTCAGTGCCCTGGATCCACAGAAAGGATTGGTCGTGCTGCACATAGGACCCGGCTGCCAAAACGTGGTAGATATGATCATTCAAGATCTTCAAAGAGATATCAGAATTGAACCTGTGTAAAATCATGGATTAGTCAGTGGTCAATAGTCATTGGTGGGTGGTCAAATGACAAGTGACAAATGACCATGAACGAAGTGAGTTATATGAAACCAAAGCGTGTCCACATAGTCACCATGGGCTGCCAGATGAACATCTATGATTCCGAACAGATGTTGAGACTTCTGGCTCCATTGAACTACAGGTCCACTTCAGAGCTGGAAAAGGCCGATCTTATCCTGTTAAATACATGTTCGATCCGTGAAAAGGCTGAGCACAAGGTTTATAGCTTCTTGGGGCGTCTTGTCAGGGTGAAACAGCGGAGGCCGGACATCATTATTGGTGTAGGCGGATGTGTGGCCCAACAAGAGGGGTATCGTCTTGTGGAGCGGGCACCGCATGTTGACATAGTTTTTGGAACCTTTGCCCTTGGGCGGCTCCCCTCCCTTGTACGACAGGTCCAGGATCAAAAAAAACAGGTTGTGGACATCAGTCCAAGAGAGACGTTGGAACCTCTGTATGTTAAAGGACCAGCCTTCAAGGCCGAGCGTGCCACGGCCTTTGTGACCATCATGGAGGGTTGCGACAATTTCTGTACCTACTGCGTGGTACCATACGTGAGAGGACGTGAGGTTAGCCGGAAACCTGAAGAAATACTTGAGGAAATTCGGCTTTTAGTGGAAAACGGTATCCCTGAGGTCACACTCATAGGCCAAAACGTAAATGCATATGGACAAAAGAACGGCCATGGATGTGATTTTCCGTCGCTTCTTGAACATGTTAACGACATCGAAGGATTACGCCGCATACGTTTTACGACCTCGCATCCCAAGGACATGTCGGATCGGTTGATTGATGCCTTTTGCAGGCTGGACAAACTTGTCCCTCATATCCACCTGCCGGTTCAGTCCGGCTCAGATCGCGTGCTAAGGCGCATGAATAGAGGATACGCAAGGGACTTCTATCTCAAGAAGGTTGAAAAATTATGCAAGGTCCGGCCTGATATTGCAATAACCTCTGATATCATTATCGGCTTTCCTGGCGAGGAGAGGGTTGACTTTGAAGCCACCGTGGATCTTATCCGGCAGGTAGGATTTGACAGCCTCTTTTTATTCAAGTATTCTGATCGTCCAGGTGTTCCGGCTGCCAGGTTTTCCAACAAGGTCCCGGAAGCCATAAAGGGTGAGCGCTTCAGCACCCTGTTGGAGGTTCAAAGGGAGTTCACCCTGAAGAAGAATAAGGCCCTGGTGGGGACGACTCAGGAGGTCCTGGTGGAAGGCCCTAGCAAGAAATCGGTTGATCAGTTGACAGGGCGCACCCCCTGCAACAGGATCGTCAACTTTACGGATGGTGCGGATTCTATGGCACGTGTCGGCCAGATCTTGCCGGTAAGGATTGTGGAAGCGTTTTCACATTCCTTGCTCGGGGACCCTGGCGGCAAGGGCCATGGAGAATACTCTGGCGAAAATGGAGGCATATCCCATGCTGCACGAAATGAAAGTTTCGGGTTTGACTATTGATCCGGCGTCAAACACCCCTATAGTCATATTGAAATCTGTTCAGGGAGATCACGCAGTTCCAATTTGGATCGGTATCCTGGAGGCGACGGCCATTGCCACAGAGCTTGAGAATGTTCGCTTCGCTCGCCCCATGACCCATGACCTGTTCAAGAATTTCATTGATAAGCTAGAGATAAAGATCTCTAAGGTGGAGGTGTGCGACTTGAAGGATAACACATTCTTTGCCCAGATCTACTTCTCTCTTGATGACCACTCATACAATATAGATGCCCGTCCCAGCGATGCCATTGCCATAGCCCTCAGGGCCGGTTGTCCCATATTCGTTGATGACATTGTAATACAGAAATCAAAGCAACTGGATGAAGAACCTGAAGCATGGGACAAGAGTGAGGAGGGTATGAAATGGAAGGAGTACTTAGAAAAGCTTTCACCCGACGATTTTGGCAAATACAAGATGTGAATAAACGTTTTGGAATTTCTACAACTTATAAGAGCTTTTTTCATCCTTAACTTTAGCTCACTTTAGGCACTTTAGGCATTTTAGCTCACTTGAAATTGCGTAGCGAAGCGGAGCTAAGTACAGAGTCGTGATTGATCTCCACACCCATTCGATTTTCAGCGATGGTGTCCTGGTTCCATCTGAACTGGTCCACCGGGCAGAGGTACT
>DAOURD010000238.1:0-3981 GCA_030625295.1 Desulfobacterales bacterium
GTCCTCATGTGTTTCATTGCTATGAAACTCTTCAGGGTCGATGCAAACATTGTGGCCCTTTCCGGGATCGCCATCGCCATCGGCACCATAGTAGACATGGGGATCGTCATCTCCGAAAGCATCCTCAAACACATGAAGGAAGTCCCGCCTGAGGCTGATCGGCTCGAGGTGATTTTTCGTGCTGCCAGTGAAGTGGGAAGCGCCGTGCTCACTGCCGTTGCTACCACTGTGGTGAGCTTTCTCCCGGTCTTTACAATGGTAGGACCGGAAGGAAAGCTTTTTAAGCCACTGGCCTTTACCAAAACGTATGCGATCATCGCCTCCGTCATTGTAGCCCTTACGATCATTCCTTCACTTGCTCACCTCCTCTTTACATATAAAGACCAAAAAGAGAAGAAATCGTCATTGATTCGCTGGGTTTCTTACCTGACACTTATGGGATTCGGGGGATTGCTGGCCTTTAAAATAACGTGGTGGATTGGGGCAATCATTTCTTTGGTGAGTCTCTATCATCTGATCAATCCCTGGCTTCCCGGATTGATCCAGCGAGTCGTTTCTTATGGAGCGAACTGGATTGTGGTGCTTCTGGTAGGCCTGGTATTGACCACGCATTGGCTCCCTCTAGGACCTGAACGCGGTGTGGTGAAAAACTTCGTTTTTGTTGCTGTGGTGATCGGCGGACTCCTGGGAATCTTTCAGATCTTTCAGCGCCTGTATGGCCCCTTACTCGGTTTTTTCCTGCGCTATAAAGCCTTGTTTCTAGCTGTTCCTTTGTTGATGATATTATGGGGTGGGATGATCTGGCTTGGCTCTGATGCCTTTTTCGGATGGCTACCGGAAAGTTTCCAAAAAACCCGCATTTTTTCTTTCCTCGAACGCCAGTTCCCCGGGCTGGGCAAAGAATTCATGCCGCCCCTTGACGAGGGCTCCTTTCTCTTTATGCCTACCACTATGCCTCATGCCTCCATCGGCGAAGCGCTCGATGTATTGCAGAAACAGGATAAGGCCATGGGAATGATACCGGAGATCGAATCTGCGGTGGGAAAACTGGGACGCGTGGATTCGCCTCTGGATCCGGCACCCATTTCGATGATCGAAACAGTCATCAATTACAAACCGGAATATCTTGTAGACCGAAATGGAAGACGTTTGAGATTTCGATTTGTCTCTCACGAGACCGACTACTATCGCAATGAACACGGAAATCCGGTCCTTGCTCCGGATGGAGAACCCTATATTGTGCACGGGCGCTTTGAACGGGACGAAAACGGACGACTGATTCCGGATTCCAGAGGCATGTCTTTTCGGTTGTGGCGTCCTCCATTGGACTCAAACCTCAACTCTGACCGCAACCCATGGCCCGGAATCCGAAATCCAGATGATATCTGGGATGAGATTATCAGGGTGACGGAAATTCCGGGCACCACATCAGCACCAAAGCTTCAGCCCATCGTCGCACGCATCGTAATGCTGCAAAGCGGCATGCGCGCGCCAATGGGTGTTAAGATCAAAGGTCCTGACCTCGAAACGATCGAAAGAGTGGGCTTCCGGATCGAGCAATATCTCAAAGAGGTGCCGTCTATCGAACCTGCCACGGTGATAGCTGATCGAATCGTAGGAAAGCCGTATATAGAGATTGAGATCGATCGACGCGCAATCGCTCGCTACGGCATCAAGCTAAAACAAGTACAGAACACGATTGAGGTGGCAATAGGCGGCAGGCGGATCACCACTACGGTTCAAGGGCGAGAACGTTATCCCGTGCGGGTGCGATATCTTCGAGAACTCAGGGACAACATCGAATCCCTGGGGAAAATCCTCGTCCCGGCCCCCGATGGTACGCAAATCCCGCTTATTCAACTGGCCGACATTCGATATGTTCGAGGGCCGCAAGCGATCAAAAGCGAAGACACATTTCTGGTAGGCTACGTTATTCTAGATAAAAAACCCGGCTATGCGGAAGTGGACGTAGTCGAACAGGCCCAGGCCTATCTGCTTCAAAAAATGAAAAGCGGTGAATGGGAGCTTCCGGCAGGGGTAAGCTACACCTTTGCGGGCAGTTACGAAAATCAGATTCGCGCCCAAAAAACCCTTTCCATCATCTTGCCTCTCGCCCTTTTTGTCATCTTCATGATTCTTTACTCCCAGTTCCGTTCAGTCCTGACCACGCTGATGGTTTTTTCCGGAATCCTGGTAGCGTGGGCAGGAGGGTTTATCCTGATCTGGCTATATAGCAAGCCGTGGTTTCTCGACTTCACCATGTTTGACGTCTCCATGCAGGCACTGTTTCAGGTGCATCCCATTAACCTTAGTGTGGCCATCTGGGTGGGATTCCTTGCTCTGTTTGGTATCGCTTCTGACGATGGCGTTCTTATGGCCACATTTCTCGATAAGCGATTTGCCTCTGCTCGAGTGAGCACTATCGAAGAGGCAAGGGAGGCCACTGTGGCCGGAGCCCTCCGAAGGATTCGCCCTGCACTCATGACATCCGCCACTACCATCCTGGCTCTTATCCCGGTACTCACGTCAACAGGACGGGGAGCAGACGTCATGGTCCCAATGGCTATTCCTTCTTTTGGAGGCATGTTGATGGCCCTCATTACTGTATTCGTGGTTCCCGTGCTCTACTGTGCACGCGAGGAGTCAAAACTTAGAATGGGGACTCCTTCTGCACAATTCAAAAATGAAAAGCACAAAGGTTCACCAGACTCATCCAGCAATGAATAGAGCGTTTCAAAGGAGGTCTCAAGATGACAGACAGATTCCAGGCCGGAACAGGTGACAGCCCGTGAGTACTGCAACCTGCACGGGTCTTTACCGTGCCTGCTTCGACGGCTCAGGAGTGATATGTAAATCTAAAGACGATTATCGTTCAGGAAAAAAAGGGGATGTCTCATGGTAAAAGATCCAGTATGCGGTATGCAGGTAGACAATGATCAGACAGAACACCAACTACAATATATGGGTAAAAGATACTATTTCTGCACCCCTTGGTGTAAAGCCTCCTTTGAAAAGGATCCAGATAAATACCTGGAGGTATTGGAAGGCGATTTCGCGGATGAAAGAAAAGTTGCTGTTGTGGGTACAGGACAGGTGGGCTCCACTTTTGCTTTTGCCCTCATGATGAGCGGCCTGGCAACCAGCATCGTTCTCATTGATGTCACGCGTGAGCGAGCCGAGGGACATGTGATGGACCTCAATCACGGTCTTTCGTTCGTCCAGCCCTCCAGGATTTATGTGGGGGATTACTCGGATTGCAAGGATGCGAATATCGTGATTGTGACCGCAGGGGCCAGCCAGAAGCCGGGGGAAACGAGGTTGGATCTAGTTCGAAAAAACACAGATATCTTCAAAAATATTATTCCTGAGATCGTTCAGTACAGTCCCAGGATGCTGCTCATCGTCTCTAACCCTGTTGACGTCCTGACCTATGTGGCCCTCAAGATCTCCGAATACCCCATGAACAGGATCATTGGATCGGGCACCATCCTAGACACAGCCAGGTTCAGATATTTGCTTAGCAGCCATTGCGCTGTGGACCCTCGAAATGTCCACGCCTACATCATAGGGGAACATGGCGACAGCGAGGTGCCTGTTTGGAGCCAGGTTAATATTGGAGGGGTTTCATTTCGTCAGTACTGTTCTATATGTGGTAGGAACTGCCCAGACAATGTCCGGGAGGAGATATTTAATCAAGTCAAGAACGCAGCCTATGAGATCATCAAGAGAAAAGGAGCAACGAATTTCGCGATTGGCCTGGCCCTTGTGCGCATCGTAGGTAGCATCCTTCGTGACGAAAACAGCGTCGTGACAGTTTCCACCCTGGTTGACGGTTATTATGACATAGGCGATGTCTGCTTGAGCACTCCTGTCATTCTGAACCGAAATGGCATTTCAAAAATCCTAAAGATCGGACTGGATGAATCGGAGGTCAAAAAGTTGCAAGCCTCTGCCAATGTTCTCAAGAACGTTATCAAGAGC
>DAOURD010000091.1:0-5816 GCA_030625295.1 Desulfobacterales bacterium
GCCTTTTTGGACATCATCGACTACCCACACCACCTTTTCGTAGAAAAGGGTTTGGCGCTTGTCATCATCCACAAAGGATATCTCCATCTTTGGAGGAAAGTGGTCATCCATAATGGTTCTGTACATTTTCTTGAGATCTTCAGCCATTCTATTAACCCTCCATAACTTGATAACAGGTTTGTACGTTCCCAAAAGATTCTTTTGCCAGAAAATCTGCAACATGGCGGTCATATACGGCGGTGTGTTCAAAGGCCTTTTTGGCCAGCTCGTATCGAAGTTCGAGAGAGATCTTGCCGCTGTTTGCCCTCATGTCAGAAATGATCTTCGGATAATCGGCAGGGTCCACAACCGCTCCAACCCGAATGAAATTCTTTGCCGAAGCCCTTATCATACAGGGGCCGCCAATGTCGATATTCCCCCTTGCCTGTTCCACAGTAACGCCCTCTTTGGATATGGTTTCCTTAAAGGGATAAAGGTTAACCACAACCATATCTATGGGAAGCGCCCCGGTCCTCTCAAGGTCCTGCTGGTGGGCATCATTATATGTCTCTGTGAGCAGACCAAGGTAAATCTTAAAATCGAGCGTCTTGACCAGCCCTCCCTGGGTTTCCGGCTGTCCGGTATAATCAGAGACAGGGGTTAGACACGAAGAAGCCCGATCAGCGAGGATCTGGTTGATCCTGCTATATGTTCCACCTGTCGAAAATAGCCGTATCTCCGGGTTGATGTCCAGCAGTGATGGTATAAAGCTTTCCAGACCGCTTTTGTTGGACACACTGACAAGGACATGCCTGACCTTGACGAACCCGTCAATCTTTTCAACGATATTGATTGCCATGACGCCTCCTTTGCATTGCGGAATGCGGAAGGTTATATGAAACATGGTGAAACGAAACCATAGTCCTCAATTCCGGCTTGTCCGGGTTACGGAATTTGGGTATACTTTTCACAAAACCGATTGCATCGTCAAGCTGTTTTTGCGTCCAATTTACTGGTTGACTTCCAATTTCAATTCTGCATTCCGCATTCCGCATTGATTCACAATGATCCCCTATTGACAAAGCAGGGCTATGCATTATGTTAAGAATTTATCTTATCTTTGCAGTAAGCCTATGATTGAAGTTGATCACCTGACCAAGTATTTTGGCCCTGTTCCAGCCGTTCTGGACGTGTCCTTTCGAGTAGAAAAGGGGGAGATCGTTGGATTTCTCGGGCCTAATGGTGCTGGTAAGACCACAACGATTCGAATGCTCAATGGATTTTTCCCGCCCACATCCGGCTCTGCGCGTATCGACGGCCTGGACGTATTTGACCGCTCCCTGGATATTCGGAAGCGGCTCGGATACCTCCCCGAACACGTTCCCCTGTACAAGGAGATGAGAACCGAGGCCTATCTCGGGTTCGTAGCCGAAGTTAAAGGCGTGCCGGCGAGGCAGCGCCAAAGGGAGGTGGACCGGGTCATAGATCAGTGCCGACTGCAATCCGTACGCAAGAAGTTTCTGGGCAACCTATCCAAGGGATTTCAACAAAGGGTTGGTATTGCCCAGGCGATTTTGAATGATCCTGACGTTCTGATCCTGGATGAGCCCACGATCGGCCTTGACCCTAAACAAATTATAGAGATCCGGGAGTTGATAAAGAGTTTTGCAGGATACAAGACCGTCATCCTGAGCAGTCACATCCTTCCCGAGGTGAGCATGATCTGTCAAAGGGTTGTGATCATCAATGAGGGACGGATCGTAGCCGAAGACACCCCGGAACG
Organism: Desulfobacterales bacterium; assembly: GCA_030625295.1. Taxonomy (GTDB): domain Bacteria; phylum Desulfobacterota; class Desulfobacteria; order Desulfobacterales. The sequence goes on from DAOURD010000091.1 coordinate 1,763, forward strand.
ACTGACTGGCAAGGATAAGAGAAAGGTCGCTCTTGAGGTAAAGGGCCTTGAGGCCGAGGTCCTGGCAAGGCTTCGTACTGTGCCAGGCGTTGTCGCAGCTTCTGCCGAGGCCCAGCCTACAGACCACGCAGGCCGTTACGTGGTGGAGATGGGGCAGGGCGAGGATGTTCGAGATGCGATAGCTCAATCGATTGTGGCTGCAGGATGGTCGCTCCTTGAAATCCACACCCTCCAGCCAAGCCTGGAAGATGTTTTTATCCGTCTTGTAACCGAGGAGCAAGGCAGGGGATGAGAAGTTTTTATGCCATCTTGAAGCGGGAATTATACGTCTATTTTTCATCCCCCATTGCTTATGTGGTGGTGACTATTTTTCTCCTTCTTTCGGGTTGGTTTTTTTACAGTGCCTTTGCCTATTTCAGCATGATCAGCGTGCAGGCCATGAGGATGCCAGGGGCTGGGGGGATCAATGTGACAGACATGGTCCTGCATCCTACATTCGGTAACATGAGTGTCATCATGCTCTTGATGATGCCCCTTTTGACCATGCGTCTTTTTGCCGAAGAGAAGAAGGCGGGTACTCTTGAATTGATGCTGAGCTATCCGGTCCGTGAGACCGAGTTGCTGTTTGGAAAGTTTACCGCATGTATGGTGATTTTTTTGATCATGCTTGCCCTGACCTGGCTCTATCCATTCCTTTTGTGGTTGTATGCCGAGCCTGACATCGGTCCTGTCGTCACGGGTTATCTGGGGCTTTTTTTGATGGGGACCGCCTTTATCGCCCTTGGGCTTATGGTATCTTCTGTTACAGAAAACCAGATTGTGGCTGCAGCTATTTCATTTGGGGCGATCCTGATGTTCTGGCTTATTGGCTGGGCTGAGACCTTTGCGGGACCTTCTCTGGGGAAGGTCCTTTCCCATATTTCGCTGCTTGAACATTTTGAAAGTTTTTCAAAGGGTGTGATCGATACCCGGGACATTATTTATTATGTCAACTTTAACATCTTGTTCCTCTTTATGACCATGCGATCCCTGGAGTCGAAAAGATGGCGCGGATAGAGCAAGCAAAATTGTTCCCCGGCCTGGGATATGCAGGGTTCATTATCATCCTGGCCACGGCCATAGCCTATGGCATGATACCTGCCGCGCAAAGGTATACCTGGGTCGGATGGATCGTTGGCCTTCTGTGTTTGGTTGCTTATATGGTAGGCAATCTTACCACCATCCGAGACTATTTCAAAAGGCGATCAACCCGACATGGGGCCAGTGCCCTTATTCTGGTTTTACTTGTGTTGGGCATCATGGTCTTTGTAGAAGCCATTTCCGCCAGGCACAGTGCGCGATTCGACCTGACAGCCAGCAAGAGATTCACCCTTTCAGAACAGACACTAAAAGTACTAAAGAACCTGGAAAAGCCGGTCCGCGTCACAGCCTTCTACCAGGAGGCGTCACCTGAGGCCGAAGGGGCCAGGGGCCTCCTTGACCAGTACGCTTATGCCTCCCGGAAGTTCTCCTTTGAGTTTGTGGATCCTGATCGGTTCCCGGGAAAGGCGAGACGTTACAAGATCACTGCTTACGGCACCCTGGTGCTGGAGACAGACACCCGTGAGGAGAAGATAACTCTGGCCACCGAGCAAGAGCTGACAAACGCCCTGTTGCGAGTAACGCGAAAAGGGGAAAAGGTCATTTATTTCATGACCGGACATAATGAAAAATCGACCGAGGACTATGGGAAGGACGGTTACACCGGTGTAAAGAAGGCCATAGAGGACCAGAACTATGTGGTGCGAGACCTTCTTCTGATGCGAGCCGAGGAGGTACCGGCAGACGCCTCTGTACTCATCATTGCAGGACCCAAGAAAGCCCTCTTCCATGAAGAAATTTCCACCCTGAAGCGCTTCATTGATCAGGCGGGGCATGTCTTGATCCTCATCGATCCGGAAACCGATACCGGCCTGAAAGGGTTTTTGAAATCGTGGGGCATTGAGGTGGGTCAGGACGTGATTGTGGATAAGCTGAGCAGGCTCTTTGGAGCCGATTATCTGACCCCCATTGTCTCCCGGTATGCTGGTTACCACCCCATCACCGAGAATTTCAATACAGCATCTTTTTTTCCCCTTGCCAGATCTATCCGCGTGGCAGAAGATGTGCCGGGGTACGTGCAAAACACAGAACTGGCCGAGACAGGGCCAAGTAGTTGGGCTGAGACGGATCTTCTAATGCTCAAGAAAGGCGAGGCCGCCTTTGACCGCCATAAGGATACCATGGGACCCATTCCGGTGGCCGTGGTCTCGACCATCAAGCACGAAACCAAGGAAGCAGAAGGGGAGGGTTTGGCCTCCGGCCCGGAGGGGTCCACGCCCCGGAGGGGAGGGGGTGAAGACAAGGCGGAAGAGTCTGATGACAAAAAGGATGCTCCAAGGCCAGCGAGAATTGTCGTGTTTGGAGATTCCGACTTTGCCGGCAATGCCTATGTGAACCTATCCGGTAACCGGGATCTTTTCATGAATGCCCTGAGCTGGTTGGCCGAAGAAGAGGATCTCATTGCCATTCGCCCGAAAAAGCGAGAAGGCCAACCTGTGGTCCTCTCATATACTCAGGGCCGGGTCATATTCTGGGCTTCAGTGGTGCTGCTACCCGGAGCAGTGCTGGTCTTTGGTATTGTCGTTTTGCGCCTTAGAAGAATCGCCAGATGAATGGAAAAAAAATAGCCTTTTTTTCGACTATTCTGCTCCTGCTGGTGGGTTTCTATTATTTCTATGAGGTCCGCTATACAGGAAAACAGAAAGAAAGGGCTGCCTCATCCAGGAAGGTTTTGAAGATCAAAGACGAGAACATTGAATGTGTGCGCATTAAGAAGCCCAAGGAGACGGTAGTGCTCGAAAAAAGGGACAACGAGTGGTTTTTGGCAGGACCGGTCAAGGCCCTGGCTGATACGTGGGCGGTTGACCATATCATCAATACACTGGCAAACGGAACCTGGGAGCGAGAAGTCAGCCCGCTTCCCAGGGATCTGGCCGACTTTGGTCTTGTCGATCCTGAGATAGAGGTAGCGCTTTCCGGCAAAGGGCTCTCTGAGCCCTGCAAGGTCCTGATAGGGGCAGAAAATCCCACCGGAAATATGCGGTACGTCAGGGTGGATCAGGAGGAAAGAGTGCTCCTCGTATATGCTCGCTTCAAAGACGCTTTGGACAAGAGCCCTGATGATCTCCGTGACAAGCATATTCTTCGATTTGAGGAAGACGAGGCTTTCAAGATCGTGTGGCGTGCTGATGAGAAGACCTTTGTGGCTGAGAAGAAAGAGAATAAATGGGTACTGGTCGAGCCTGCTGGTGAAGAGATCACGGAGAGTGAAATCAAGAGCCTTGTTTGGCGACTGGAAGGCCTGAAGTTCAAAAAAATATATGAAAAACCAGAGCATCCCCTTTCATATTACAGCCTGGACAAACCGTATGGCATGATTAAACTTATGGATGAGGAGAAGCAGTTTATTGGGGACCTGGGCTTCGGGATGAGAAAAGAGCCCACGGTTTCTTACTATGCAAAGGCTGAGGGGAGCAACACGGTCTATGAGCTTTCTTACGACTTTGTGAAGGATCTTCCAGAGCCCGAGAAACAAAAAAAATAAGCAAACGATGACGACTAGACGAAACTACTACGAGATCCTCGGTGTTAACCACAATGCGGGTGAAGATGAAATCAAGGCAAAGTACCGAAAGCTCGCCTTGAAGTACCACCCGGACCGAAACCCGGGTAATAAAGAGGCGGAAGAGAAATTCAAGGAAGCTGCTGAGGCTTATGAGGTACTTAGGGATTCCCAGAAAAGAAACATTTATGACAACTATGGGCATCAGGGTCTTCAAGGGACAGGCTTTTCCGGGTTCCGTGGATTCGAAGATATATTCTCAAGCTTCAGCGACATCTTTGATAACTTCTTTGGCTTCGGGGGCGGCATGCGCTCCAGGACAGCAGCACGCCAGGGGGCGGATCTTAGATATGACATGAGCATCAGCTTTATCGATGCTGCCTTTGGTACGGATACCGAGATCGAAATTGA
>DAOURD010000357.1:0-2836 GCA_030625295.1 Desulfobacterales bacterium
ATTGATAATTCTGGTAATGCCGTCTTTGAGCAAAGACTCATTGAAATTTATCAATTTCTAATAACCCTGACCCAAGTTACTTAGTGCCTGAACGAAAACCCCCTCAATTACAGTTTTCCCGTCATTGCGAGGGAGGTACGACCGAAGCAATCTCCTGGATATAAAGAGATTGCCACGTCGCTCGTTCCTCACTCCTCGCAATGACAGCTCGCGATCAAGGGTTTTCGTTCGGGCACTAGTTAGGGGAGGAAAACAGTATGGTGCCGGAAAAAGAAAAGGCCGGTTTTCCAGTGATCCCTTCAGACAGAGAAGATGACCTTCATAATCTGGATTTTGCCGATTCAGCGGACCTGGTGTTATTTGTCGCTGGGAACCAATTCATGGTCATGGACGAACTGATTCGTGTATTTCAGGAAGAACACGCCGACGTAGAGAAGATCTTCTATGAAACACTTCCCCCAGGCCTGGAACTGAAACAGATACTGGCAGGAGGCGCTATTTTTCGGGATAGGGTCATAGACGTGGTCCCCGATATTTACGCATCTGTTACCGAGAAGGCCATGGAGCGCCTTGAAAGGGAGGGGTTCATTACAAAGGGGGACTATTTTCTTTATCTTCACAACCGTATTGTCTTGATGGTACCAGAGGGCAACCCTGCACAGATTGTGTCTGTTGCTGACCTGGGGCGAGAAGAGGTTCGCGTTTCCCAGCCGAATCCGGAATACGAGGACATTGCTTATTATATTATCGACATGTATCAGCAGGCAGGCAGGGAGGGGCTTGTCCATTGTATCATGGAGGAAAAACGGGCCGAAGGGACAACCATCCTGACAGTCGTACACCACAGGGAGACTCCACTGAGGATAATAGAGGGGACAGTTGATGTGGGGCCGGTCTGGGCCACGGAGGTGATACACGCGCGGCAGAGCAATCTTTCGGTGGATATGGTTGAACCCGGAGAGGACCTGGATCAGAGGGACAGGATAAACTATTATATTTGCAGATTAAAGAATGCTGCCCATCCTGAAAATGCCGTGAAGTTCCTTGATTTTATAAAGTCAGCTCGTGCTCAGTGGATCTATGAAGCTCACGGCTTTGTGCCTCATTTTAAGACTTCTGCGCAGAAAAAGCGGACTCGATGTTGAGCATAAGAAAAATTGGCGTAATTGGCCGCACCTACCGTCACCTGAACCGCTACCGCCAGATCCTTACTGTCCTCTTTAAGTACGGCTTTGGAGATTTGGTGGACGTCCTGAAGATCGAACAGTATCTTGAAATCGGTCTTCAAATGATCTCCAGGAAAAGGCGGGAGGAGGTAGAGAGACTCACCAGGGCGGAGAGGGTACGAATGGCACTGGAAGAACTTGGGCCCACTTTTATCAAACTGGGCCAGGTGCTTTCCACGCGTCCCGACCTGATTCCCGTAGAGTTTATAGAAGAGCTTTCAAAACTCCAGGATCATGTTCCCCCCTTCCCCTATGGGGAGGTCGCGCAAATCATTGAATCAGAGCTTGGCGCGGCGCCCGGAGACATTTTCCTGCGCTTCCAGGAAACGCCTCTTGCTGCAGCGTCTATAGGCCAGGTTCATAGGGCACGGTTGAAGGATGGCGAGGAAGTAGCAGTCAAGGTCCAGCGTCCCGGTATCCGCAAAATCATCGAGGTAGATCTGGAGATCATGCTCCATTTAGCCTCGCTCATGGAGCGGCACTTAGAAGAATTTCAGGTAAGCCGCCCTGCCAGAATCGTGGAGGAATTTTCCCGCACCATTGAAAAAGAAATAGACTATACTATCGAGGCCTCGCACATAGAGCGGTTTGCCCGACAATTCATAGATGATCCGACTGTCTATGTCCCCAAGGTATTTCGGGAGACATCAACGGAGCGTGTCCTTACCATGGAGTACATCGACGGGGTCAAGGCCTCTGATATTAAACGTATAGAGAAGGAGGGATTGGACAGAAAGGTCATCACCGCCAGGGGAGCCGACCTGATCCTGAAGCAGGTATTTGATCACGGTTTCTTTCATGCAGATCCCCATCCAGGGAATATTTTTGTCCTGCCCGGTAACGTGCTCTGCTATCTCGATTTCGGGATGATGGGATCAATCGACCGGCAGACCCGGGAGGATTTTGCCGATCTGGTCCATAGCGTGGTGCGGAGGGATGAATCCAGGGCGACCTATGACCTGCTTAAGCTCACCCAGTACGATGAGGAGCCGGACACACGGCTCTTGGCAAGAGATATAGGAGATCTCATTGGGCAGCATCTTTATAAGTCTCTCAAAAATCTACAAATGGAAAAGCTTCTCCACCAGCTCATGGAACTCGTTTCTCGGCATCGCCTACGGATGCCGCCTGATATTTTTCTAATGATGAAAGCATTAGCTACTGTGGAGGGCGTTGGTCTTTCGCTTGATCCGGATTTTGAGATGATCAATCAAGCTGCTCCGTTTATTCAGCGCGTCAAGATGGAGCGGTTTCGTCCCAAACGCGTGGCGAGCGATATCCTTAAATCCGGCGCTGAGCTTGTTCGGCTTATGCAGGAAATCCCGGGGGAGCTTCGTGCGATCTTGAAGCAACTTAAGCAGGGCAGGGCCAAGATCGAATTTGAGCACCGGGGGCTGGAACCTATGCTGGCAACACACGATCAGATCAGCAACCGGATTGCCTTCTCCATTGTCATTGCAGCCCTTCTCATCGGTTCGGCCCTGATCGTTCTTTCCAAGACGCCCCCATTCCTGTTCGGCATCCCGGTCTTCGGCATCCTCGGTTTTGTGGCCGCCGCCCTCATGGGCGTGTGGCTTCTCATAGCCATCTTGAGAAAGGGAAGGCTTTAG
>DAOURD010000243.1:0-3888 GCA_030625295.1 Desulfobacterales bacterium
ATGCTCTCAAAGAGCGCAGGGGCGTTATTATAGCAACTGGCCACTATGGGGCCCTGGAGTTCCTCCCTCTTTATCTTGCAGTAAAAAAATACAGTACGGTCATTGTGGCAAAATTTACAACAGAAAGGCTAAAAAACATCACAATTCCACGGGCAAACGGAGACGGAGTCGATATCATCGTCCCGGGAGATGTCAATGTATTGGCAGAAGCGAGCAGAGCACTCACCCAGAACAAGATTTTTGTAACACAGTGTGATGAAACAGAGGAGTGGCGGCCAGACCGTAACCATACCATGGAGTTTCTGGGGAGAAAGATCCATCCCGACAGAATGCTGAAGGTCCTGTGTAAGAGAACCGGGGCTGTGTTGCTTTTTGGGTTGCTTCACAGAGAAGGTAAAGATAGATACAGCCTATTCTTGCACCGGGTGCCGGATGAGGGCGATGTGCCTATAAGCGTTCGGACCCTCAAACTCCTTGAGAAATACATATACAGATACCCTGATCAATGGTATGAATGGAAAAAATATCACAGGTTTGCCTGTGCGAGTTGAACACGCGCCTCAGATGAGCATTGACATTGGGTGAAAACCTGCTTTAGACATAGCTCATGATCCTGTCCTTCCATCCGCGTGTAAGGGGGGATGTGAATCTCCGTCTCACCCTAAAAGGGCTTTTTTCGGCCAAAGAGGTCGGGTTGATAGCTTCGGCCAGGGCCATTGTGGTCACACAGAGCATTAAGGCCCATCAATACGAATTCTGCCGTGCCCATTCTTCTCACCTCTTTCCGGATTACACCAATCGGTTCGGGTTTGAGGGAAAATATGCAAACATCCAGCTATTTCGAAAAGTTAACGCCCCCCACCCTGAAACTGCCTGCTACAAGTCTGTAGGGGACTTTAAAGTTCGTCATTTCAAAAACCAGGAGCCGCTCATGCCATTCCCCTTTGTCCTAAAAGGCGATCGCGGCGGTGGTGGTTGGGCGATTTTCCTCATTAGAGACCGGCGTGACCTTCTGGAACGGCTTGAGATCCTGGCCGACAAGCGTCTTCATGCCACCCGGCGTTTTATTGCCCAGGCCTATGTCCCTCATGGTGGAAAGGATCTGCGTGTGGTAGTCATCGGCAGGACAATGAAGGCATACTGGCGGTGCCAGCACAAGCCAGGGGAGTTCCGCAATAATGTCGGCCGGGGGGCGGTGATCAATTATGATTTTGATCCAGAACTAAGGAAAAAGGGGATAAGGTGCGTGGAGGACTTCTGCTCAAAGACAGGCATCAACCTGGCTGCCTTTGATGTGCTCTTTGACCGGAGCAAACCGGAACCGGAACCGCTCCTTTCGGAAATCAATTTTCTGTTCGGTCGCAAGGGCCTAGGCGGCTCCCCGCGGTTTTACGAACTCCTGAACCAGGCAGTTCAACAGTGGGCAAGTGAGCTATAGTGTCGAAGTTACGCGGCTTGTGGGCGATCCTATGACTTGTCTGGAGAAGTATTGGAACCTTCTTTCTTGAGCTTCAGGGCCTCCTCATAGACCACTTTCCTCGAAAGACCATATTCTCTGGCAAGCTGTCTTACCACATCCGACAGGGGGCGACCCGTCTCAAGGCGCAACCGCCTAATGTCACGTACAAGCGAGTCGCGCTCGAATTCTCCAGCCTCTTCGTAGCCTCCCACAAGGAGCGTACATTCACCTTTTATGGCAGTTCGAACTGACAACACCTTCAGTATCTCGCTCAATGATCCCCTGAGGATTTCCTCGTGGATCTTAGTCAGTTCCCGTGCCATTACAGCGCTTCGGTCTCCCATCAGATTGATAATCTCCTGCATAAGGCCCAGGAGCCGTTTGGGAGACTCATAGAAAATGAGGGTTCGGCGCTCTTCTTTTAGTCTTTCCAGGAAGTCTCTGCGCTTGGCGGATTTCCGGGGAATAAATCCTACAAAGACAAAGCTGTCTGTAGGAAGCCCTGATACGCTCAATGCGGCGATCAAGGCCGAGGCCCCCGGGATTGGAACAACCGGGATGGCTGCCCGGATGGTTGCCCGGACAAAATAATGGCCTGGGTCTGATATGGAGGGGGTGCCTGCATCCGTCACAAGGGCAATGGAGTTTCCGGCCTTGAGTTTCTCAAGCAGCGCCGGGGTGCGCTTCTCCTTGTTGTGGTCATGGTATGAGAGAAGTGGCGTGGAAACCTCGTAGCGCGTTAGCAGTTTTCGGGTCTGTCGGGTATCCTCGGCCGCGATCAACTCCACCTCTTTCAGGGTACGGATGGCTCGCAGCGTGATGTCTTCCATGTGGCCGATAGGCGTGGCTATTACAAAAAGTGTGCCCGGGGCGGTGGGATTGGTTGGAGTCACTCGATCAGTAGGCAAGCTCAAAGGCATTCTTGATGATTTCAATATCCGGGTCACCTGGCAGCAGGCGGATGGCCACCACATCAAAGCGGGCCTTCTTCCCCATCTGCTCAGTCTCTTTCAGGTATTTGAGGGCCACCATCGATATCTTACGCTGCTTTTGGCGTGTCACGGCCCACTTGGGCCCTCCAAACTGGCCTGTTCGTCGGGCCTTTACTTCGATAAATGCAAGCACACGACCGTCTCGGGCAATAATATCGATCTCGCCCAATTTACAACGATAGTTTTGTTCAATAATCTTATATCCGTTTTTCTTTAAGAATTTCACAGCAAGGGATTCGCCGCTTTCCCCGGTGTGGCGCCGCCCATCATTTGGTGGGCCTTCCGGTTTTCGAATAGACTTTTTAAACATATACGTCGCCAGTTTCAAATCACCGTCTGTTTGGTGGTTGTTTGTTTGGAGTTAATCCCTCTAAAATCTAAAATCCTACAGATATTCTCTCACCCCGCGAAAGGTTTTCCTGTGAATCCAGCAATACCCAAAAGTGCGAATCGCAGCACGGTGTTTTTCAGTGCCATACCCTTTGTTCTGGCCAAAGCCAAATTCGGGAAACTCCTCGTCATAAAGGCCCATGAGTCGATCACGAGTCACCTTGGCGATGATGGACGCTGCCGCGATGCACCGACACCGCCTGTCGCCATGTTTGATGACCTGCTGTGGGACCGGAGACCTAATTGGAAAGGTACCGTCAACCAGCAAGTAATGCGGGGCTGGTCTAAGATTATCCACTGCCATACGCATGGACAAGAGGGAAGCCTGAAGGATATTGATCCGGTCGATTTCTGCCGGATCAACAATCCCTATCCCTATACAGACGGCCTGCTCATAGATAGCATCAAAAAACTGTTCTCGCCTTTTGGGACTCAATCTCTTGGAATCATCAAGATGGTGGAGAGAAAGCTCTTGAGGGAGGATGACTGCTGCAGCCACGACCGGGCCGGCCAGGGGACCCCTTCCGGCCTCGTCAATGCCGGCAATCCTTGAATATCCCTGTTTTCGAACCTCATTCTCAAACTGCTCAGGATTAGTGTCCACGATCCATGATCCGGAAGACCTAGCGAGCCTTCGCGATGCTGGTTACTGGATGCTTGATGCTGGATAGCAAAAAAGCAAAAGCTTACTTATTCAATCCAGTATCGAGTGACCAGTGTCCAGTATCTGCCAGAGTGCACAAAGAGCGTACCCCACAAAACTTGACTCATTTGTTAAGTTTTCGCCTTATGAAGACGACTAATGAGGCCGCAGTTCCTTGATTCGGGCGGCTTTGCCTCTCCGCTTTCTCAGGTAATAGAGACGCGAGCGACGAACTCGGCCACGAGAAACAACCTCGATTTTCTGGATGTTGGGAGAATGCAGCGGAAAAATGCGCTCAACCCCGATCCCATAGGAGATCTTGCGCACCGTGACCGTGGCATTCGTGGTGCCTTTGCGCTTCCTGATGACAACCCCTTTAAAGACCTGAATCCGCTCCTTTTCCC
>DAOURD010000020.1:0-8829 GCA_030625295.1 Desulfobacterales bacterium
AGGTAAGATTTGAAGATGAAAACAGCCGTTTCAGGGAGGATATGACAGATGCTGAGATACATCTCGGACGGGTTGGGTTTTTTTATATAACCCAGCTTCAGGTATTCACGGTAAACCAGGGAAAACGCTTGCTCCAGTTCATCCCGTGTCTCGGCAATCTTTATACTGGGCCGATCGATCTCCTCAAGTTTGTTCTGCAACAATGCGGAACGCTTGATACGAATCGTGCGTCTTCTATCAGGCGTACGATCCGGTACATATGTTGTCATTTAGACCTCTCCGTCATTTCCTGGGATATGGTCTGCTTATATTGCCGACTTGACCTGGTGATCCAGTTATAAAATCGCTTCGCGATTTTATGTAACGCGGCTTCGCCGCTTGAAAAAAAGAAATTCCTATATAATCCAGTTACTTACCAGCGTAAGCACATCATCTTCGGTTAGATGAAGTTCATACAGCACGTTAGGGTCTATATGGGACACCTCGATTACCCCTGGTCCTTTGGCGTTAAGCTGATGAACCAGAGTGTTTGCCGCATGGACAATCAGAGTCAAAGGATACTGGCTTTGCATCGGCATGTGATGGTAGCGAATGACGTCTGCTATGACCTCTGGCACCTTCCAGCATTCAGCAAGACGGTACCCGACCTCCGGATGATCTGTTCCCAGCACGATCCGCTCCGCGTCAAGCAGAGATAGACCCTCTTCATCTATATGGTTTCTGACCTCTGTGGCAATCTCGGAGGGCATTCGCGATAGCACGAGTTTTCCGATGTCGTGCAGAAGGCCTCCGGTAAAAGCCGTTCCCGGAGATTCTTTGACCGGCATTTCCCTGACCAAGAACTCCGCAAGCTGGGCTGTCGCCAGGACGTGATCTTTTGCCCCCCCTAACCAGAGGCTGCCGGAAACCCCCTTCGGTTCTAACAACCCCTGGAAATAAGCAGCCATCGCAAGGCCTGCAACCGTCTTCATCCCTATAAGTGTGACAGCATGAGAAACCGAAGTCACCTCCACCGGAAATGAATAATATGCCGAGTTGCACAAATGAAGCGTCTGCGTTGCCAACGTCGGATCTTGATTGACGATAGCTGACAAATCATCAAAGTTTGCCATGGGATCTTTGAGAACACGAAAGAGACAATTCATGCTGTGGGGCAATACGGGGATGCGTTCCATGGCGTTTTCGATAATCTTGTGCATAGGAACCTCCGCATTCCCCAAGACCGTCTCCCCAAACCGACTATCCTTGCATTGGAAATGCGAATTCGTATCAAGGATTCGTGTCAAGGACTTGCGCAACACAGGTCATTTCCCTTGAATTGTGCGGCATTTTCTCGATCTCTTCTTCAATCTGAGCAATGGCTCTGTCGAGTGCGTTTTTCTATGCTGCGCTGCATTTTTTATGCCAATAGATCTCTGAGCTTATCAACAAAGCTTCTGTCGTAAGGGGTGAACTTAGCTCCGTTTCGCTCCGCAGTTGGAATACTGGAATGGTGGAATGGTGGAATGGTGGAATGAGCTGGTCGAGCCAATGAAGACTGGAAAGGACTATTTTTGCGGCTTTATGCCGAGTGAAAGGGAGCCTACAAGGCAAGCCCTGCCCTTTCCAGGCGTAGGCTTTACGAGCCCTCCGGGGCGTAGGCCCCTTACGGGCCGGAGGCCATCAAGGGGAGGGAGGTTGGTGCATTTCTGGATGGACACAAGTTAGTTCGCTTCGCTCACAATTGGAATACTGGAATACTGGAATACTGGAATGGTGGACAACACGAAGTGTAATGTTTTCAAGCCGTCAGGCGCAACCTTGCGCTTATGTTGGGTGTAAGAGGATTCCCGCCTGCCACCCGCCTGCCAGCGCCACGCTCGCCGAGCAACTGGAATGACAGCACACATGGCAATGGCGGGCAGGTCTCTGGCAATGGCGGGGAGGTCTCTGGCAATGGCGGGCAGGTTGGTCTTTTTTTCTTTTACATCATTCCAATATTCCCTGGCCCAGACCTGGATTACCGGCTTGGTAGCTTATAATAAGCGGACGTCGCGCCAGGGCGGGCCATCATTCCAATATTCCTCGATCGAATTTGCAATAGGGTCTATAAATATCTACCATTTCAATAGGTTGTAGAAATTCCGAGACGTTTTCTAGTTAAGTCCCTGATAGATTGATCTGATGTAATTCATTTGATGTGGCGTCGCATTCTTTAAGACATTTGTCTTTTCAATAAAGAAATATCTCACCGTATTGGCGTCCAGAATTCTGCTCTTTTTCAAATAATGCTTACCATTGTGGACTGTTATGTGGATGTCGGTCACCTTGTGAAAAAAAGAATATAAGTCACAGTCAGAATCGAGGGGGCTGTATGTTTGTCTCAATTTGCTACGAATATCGTCCAAATCCAGCCTCAGAGCAACTGCCGGCGCACCCACTTTAGGATAATATTTCTCTGGCCCTAACTTTTCAAAAAGGAGTATCGTTTCATAAAATTCAACATGCTTGGGATTCACCATGATGCACATATCATTTACATTCTTGTGTATTGCGTACCAATACATGGCCCGAAACAGATACATAAAGACGTTCTGCCAGCGAGCCTCCCGGGCGCTTGCCAGGGCAGAGATCTCCACAAGTTTTCGGTTGGCATCTCTAAGGGCATTTAATTCCTCTTGGTATAGATCGTCCATCGGAAGACCAAAGAGCTCGCTGTCAAAGATCTGGGTCAGCGTACTGATGACCCTGTCCAATTTAAATATGAAAACAGCCGTTTCAGGTAGGACATGATAAATACTGAGACATATCCTGGAGCCGTTGGGGTTTTCTATATAATCCGACCTCACGTACTCGCGGTAAACCAGCGAAAATGCTTGCTCCAGTTCATCACGTGTGTCGGCAATCTTTATACTGGGCCGATCGATATCGTCAAGTTTGTTCTGCAATAATGCCGAACGCTTGATACGAGTCGTGCGTCTTCTATCAGGTGTGTGACCCGCTAGATATGTCATCTAAACCTCCTGAGTCATTTTTCGGGATATGGTCTCCTTTGTCAGTACGGACCTTAGCAACAACAAACTATATCTGGTATGATTGATTTTATCGCGTCTCAATATCTTGATGTTTCTCGTATGTCAAGCAAATCATGTGCCGTCCCCACGCCAAGATCTTTAATTCAGGGGCGAAGTTGAACATTCAGTGTCAATTCAAGGAAATACATTCCCGCTCGTGGATCTCTCTATTCCGGATTGTGGTTTGTTTGAGGCATACACACATGGCAATTTTTGCACACGTGTGGGCAAATATGACCATGGATTTCCTATTGAGGCGGATGATGCGCAAGCCCTAAATCCGCAAAGCTGAAACTTAATAAATCCTAGCAAGGTATGTGCCAAATAGGATTGTTTACCTATTCCTTTGATTTTAAAGGCTTTTTTGTGTGGACTCTGATTTTTGGGGAAATTTTATGAAGGGAAATTCCTACAGGAAGGCCAAGGAAAATTTGAAAAGATGGGCGTAACTGCTTGTTGATTTTATGTTTCTATTTGGAGGATATTTCCTGCACCCTGTTAATTTCGAAATTTTGGGTGAAAGGACCAGGAAAAAGGGGGGACGTACTTAACTTTTTAACTTATGTTTATCCAACCAGCGAATAGAGAACCCATAGGGAACCCAAGGGAAAAGGAAAACCAGAGGGGTCGCCCACTCTTGACAGATAACAAAGAGCACGGCTTGAGGTTGGAGGCAAGCCGGTTTAGGGGTCAGATCTTTCAAATTGACAAAAATCGTTGGGTGCGATGGTCCTGAAACACTTAAGCCGAGTAGGTTGGGTTGAATGTAATGAAACCCAACAATAGCGCATGCAGCCAGGTAGGTTGTGAAAGAGGTAAAGGAAAGCCGTTCAGGATGAATCCCTGGGCGGCTTTTTTTGTGAGGCAACCCACCGTCAGATCAGAAATATTCAACTGCTGGGTTAGACCCCAAGTGAAATATGCTACGCATTTCACGGGGCAGGCAGGATTTACACAGGATCTTGTGGATTTTCCCTTTTCTCAGTTTCGTGATGAAACTGAGAAACCTCAATCCGCCTCCGGCGGAAAGGACCTGTGTTGGTTTAGGACCTGCTTGCTTTTATTGTGTTAGGATGCTATTCTTTGATTTGGAAGCTTACAACCTCATTTTCATGCCATGCATGAAGGCTCAGAAGCCGTATTTGACTTTGATGGAAAACTGCTGAAAGGTGTCATGTCTCCAAGGGCAGGGAGGCTGATTAGAGAATAGGCTGGTATGCATAAGCAAGATCTGGAAGACAACTGGCAGAGAGCCGGACGTAATATGCCTATAAACTGGATAGAACCCTTAAGGTAGGAGGTGATATTCATGCACCTTATGATGCCACATGTGGTTGAAGGTAGACATGTGAAGGACTACATCATAGAGCTTAAATTTAATGACGGGACGGTAAGGATAGTTGACTTCGAGCCTTACATAGATAGAGGAGGAATTTTTTCCGATTTGAAGGATGAAGAATACTTCAAAAAGTTTTTCATTGACCTTAACACCGTATGTTGGCCTAACGGCGCAGATGTTGCCCCTGAGAGGTTGTACGAACTTGGAAAGCTGGTTAGAAAACCAAGATTCCAAACCACCCAGGCCTCCATAAGGGAACAAAGGGTCGCGTCTACACTCTTGACGTAGCCAAATCGGGAATAAAGGCGTTAGCGCTCATCGAAATTGCCCCATCTTTTAACCGCACTGGTCCTGGTGACTCCGTCTCCGGGCCTGTCACCATGCTGCTGCTTGGCAGCGGGATGCCGGCTGGATTGGGCAGGAAGAAGTTCTTCCGAAAGTAGAGGTTTGTTAGGTTCATGGATTTTCTTGGTCAACAGGCAACGTAAGACTTTCTCGGAACTCAATAAACCTGAACTTTAATCCTTCTTTGAAAATTAAACCTGATCATTTAGCGAGGCCTACCGAGTCCGGTAAAGTTTTTTTACGGGAAACTGCCTGGGTAGATTGATTTTTTTCGGTAAGGATTTCTCTGGCATGTTTTTCCTCGAGATCTTTAGTACGAGGTAAGTTGGCTGAGCTGCTTTCCGCCGGAGGCAGGGAAGTGAGAAAGGAAAGAATCCATCAAATCCTGCCTGCCCCGCCCGCCCCGTGAAATGCGCAGCCTATTTAACTGGGGTAGGTAGGGACTATCGTACCGGGGTAAATCCTGTCTAACTGAAGATTTGACCGCAAGGCTCTCATTAAGAAAGGAATAGTTAAGTGCATGAGGGTACAAGGGGAGTTAAATCACTTGGAATGGCGTCTTTGAGATCGGACAATAAAATAGCCCAAAACACTAACAGCAATAGTTGCGACTATGAAAAATATCGTTAATTCAATCATTTGATTTCTCCCTTGTCTATGATAATGGCCCGGAAAAACATGGTTATGGAAAAAAGCAAACCAGCAAGAAATACATGCCATGGAATTATGATAACCGAGACAAATTTGCCTATGACCAGCGCACCAAAAGATAATGTTCCGAGGTTTATAAAGATTTTGCCAATATTTTCCAATTGTTTTGGAGTCAACAACATATTTAAATGATAGCGAGCAATAGAAACAAAGTCAAGCCAATTATTTAGTCGTTCTTTGAAAATCAAACTTGATCATTTAGCCAGGTAGGTTGGGTTGAGGAACGAAACCCAACAACACAAGAATCTTGAAGTAAAGCGCGACATCCTATAGCCAGGTAAGTTTGGTATGAAACCCAACAACAACGAATGTACGGAATGATTATGGAAAGGTAACTACTCAGGTTGTCAGGTTCACGGTTGACTACTTTACGCTTGCCGTGAAGACATGTTTTTTCCTTGACAAGCCCTTTAATGTGTCCCCCCGGTTGCTAATTGGGCTCAGACTTGACATCGGTGGCACACATATGGTACACTTCAAAAAAAATCAAGGGAGGTGAGCCCATGCCCGCAAGAAATCCTCGAATCAACGTTGTTTTGGATGAATCACTATATAGCATGATCCAGAAGATAGCAAAAAAAGAAGGGGTTTCTATGTCTCTAACGGCAAGGGGGTTGATTAAGGAAGCTTTAGAGTCTCATGAGGATATGGCGCTTTCTCAATGGGCAGAGGAACGGGAAAAAACATTCGACAGGAAAAAGAGTTTGACCCACCAACAGGTTTGGAGTGAGTAAGTTATCTTTCAGTATAACCTATCATCCGGAGGTCAAGAAGACCGACATAGCACTGTTGGATGACAAAATGAAACAGCGGATCACGAAGGCTATTGAAGAGCGCCTCCTGGTTGAACCTCACCGTTATGGTCGGCCTCTTAGGAGAACACTGAAAGGTTACTGGAAGCTTCGAGTTGGAGACTACCGTGTTGTATTCAAAATGGTTCAGACGGAGATACGAGTGCTGGGTATCTGTCATCGAAAAGACGTCTATCAAAAAGTGCAAATGAGAAAAGAGTAAACTTGGTTCAATGCCTGTGTGCGCCAGAATACCCGAATTCCTTCACTGCAAGCCAAGACAAGATCCGCCCAGCTTCCACGATTTCGTGCCTTCGGCGATAGAGGCGATAGAGGGACATCCTTAAATAACTCAATAAACTTCGGCAATAGGGGGACGGCAATGAGAAAAAGTGAAAGCTCAATCATTGCCCCGGTTAAAGTGAAGCAGAGGGGAGGGGTCAGAGGTCGGATGTCAGAGGTCGGAGGTCGGATGTCAGAGGACAGAAGGCAGCTGATAGCGAATAGCTGAAGACTCGGGAACTCACGACCAAGATAAAAACCCATAACGAAAAAAAGCCGCTCAGGAGTAAATTCTTGGGCGGCTTTTTTTGTGTGAAAATCCGGGGTGAGATGAGAACACGGGTCAGGAGTCAAAGGTCGGGGATCAGGAGCGCAGAAAATATTTGTTGACAAATAATCCGGCAACAGATAATCTGTTGGCCATTATGAGATTCTATGGACGAAAAAAGGAGCTTGCCATAATTGAACGTCTCGGAATTTGTACAACTCGTTGTAATCATTTATCTTTCAGTGGCACTTTTCTGTGCCATCAATATGGAATAATGGAATAGTGGAATAATGGAATGTTGGGGATAAAAAGCCGAAAAGAATCATTTTTAAATTGTTTTCATTCCTCTTAACCCATCATTCCACCATTCCATTATTCCAGCATTCCAATTGCGGAGCGAAGCGGAGCTAAGTTCCTATTGTCAATATTCAATATTCAATATGCCTCCACCCGGTTCCGGCCATTTTCCTTGGCCTTATACAGCGCCTTATCAGCACATTCGATCAGTTTTTTTGAATCGCGGATTTCCTCGTGCGGAAATGTGGCAACCCCTACGCTGATGGTGACATGCAGCATTTTGTCCTTATCATGGATTTCACGGTCTTCCACCATCTGCCGCAGGCGTTCAGCCACATGAACCGCTGCCGGCTGATCGGCGTGATACAAAATGACCGCAAACTCTTCACCCCCATATCTGGCCGCAAAATCGCTGTCCCTGATCGCCTCTTCAATGACACGTCCCAGGGTACTCAATACGACGTCCCCTGTTTGGTGGCCGTAATTATCGTTGAATTTCTTAAAGTAGTCTATGTCAAACAAAATGCACGATAAAGACTCATGATACCGTCTGGCGCGCAAGAAGTCCTTCGACAACTGCTCGTGGAAATATCGGTGGTTGAACAGACCTGTCAGACCATCTTTGTTGGCCAGCTCCTGGAGCTGCCGATTTTTTTCCTCAAGGGCTTCATAGAGTTCCTTCAGTCGCACATGTATATTCACACGCGCAACCAACTCCCCTTCGTCAAAGGGTTTGGTCACATAGTCCAGAGCCCCCATTTCCAGGCCCTTGACCTTGTCGGCCGGCTCAGCCTTTGACGTGAGCATAATGACAGGTATTTCCTTGGTGCTGTCCTCCTGTTTCAGATTTTCACATACCTTGTAGCCGTCCATGACGGGCATGATCAAATCCAACAGGATCATGTCCGGCCGTTCAGATTTGGCTGCCTCCAGGCCGGCCAGGCCATCCTGAGCCAAAATAACCTCATGTCCCCGCTTGGTCAAAATCATCTTGGCCACAGGGGCAATCAGTCGGCTATCGTCTATGAGAAGTATCTTGGCCATAGGTAGTTTTCTGGGTCATGATTTGAGCCTCGAAAGAACAATATCTGCTATGTCATCCTCGGCCTCCTTGATGTCCATGGGGAACAATGTATCCAACATCTGGGCAAAAGTCTTTGTAAAACGAGCCGGCATGTGCTGGACTATGGCAACTCCATTTATGTTCGAAGGCATAGACCCCAGCACTCTCTGTATGGCCTGAGTGCCACCTGTTGAGGCCCCGATGGCAATGATCTTGTTCGAGGGCCTAATTTTCGCTATCGGTACAGGTTTTTCGGGTTTGCCAAACAGAACAGAGGGTTTGATCCTGGCCCGTGTTGCCAAAAGTTGTTCTATATCTGATGTGGATTCGGGTGTGGACTCAAGCGAAAGAAGGCTTTCTTCTGCCAGTTTGAGCAACTCTTCTGTCTCGGAGAAAAAAATCTGTAAGGTCTCGTCGTCCCTGTTCATTTTGGCCACACAACTTTTTTGACAGCCCACAGGAGATCTTCGGGTTGAAAAGGCTTCAACAGCCAGCCTGAGGCCCCTGCGTCTCGTCCTTTCTTTATCACAGATTCCTCAGCCTCGGTGGTCAGAACTAAAATGGGAACGAACTTGAATTCGGTCTCTTTTACTTCGGATATGAAGGTAATCCCATCCATCTGGGGCATATTAATGTCGGTAATAATCAGGGACAGGGTATCACCTTTGTCTTTAAAGGAT